>CAZZZR010000050.1:0-1657 GCA_964658605.1 uncultured Caulobacter sp.
GCCGCCGGTGTCCGCCGAGCCCGAGCCGCCCGAACCCGCATTGCCGCCCGACGAGGCGCCCGCCCCGGCTCCCGCGCCGGCGCCCAAACCGGACGCCAGGTTGATCCCGTGGCCGGTGGAACTGCAGGCGCCCAGCGCGAGGAGCGCCGCGACCGACACGCATCCCGATAGGCGCCGCTTTTTTGAAGACATGATCGACATGGGGGTTCTCCTGACCTCCCCTTATGCAACCATGGCGCGATTAATCGAGCCTTACGGCCGCTGGTTCCTCCTTTGCGTGTGTTTTTGGTCGCTGGTGTCTGAAGAACTTAAGTAAAGGTTCTGGCGAGGTGCGACCGTCCGTCCCATCGGAGTCGAGGCTTGCAAAGCCCTGCGCGGCGGGAGAACACTGTTCAGGTACGCGCGCAGACGCGACCGACGACGCCCCGAGGACGCCCATGGACTTCAGCTTCAGCGACGAACAGACGATGCTGCGCGACACGCTCGCCCGGTTCCTGGCCGACCGCTACGACTTCGACACCCGCCGCAGGATCACAGCCTCGGAGGCGGGCTGGCGGGCGGACTACTGGAAGGCGTTCGCCGAGGAACTGGGCATCCTGGGTGCCGCCTTCTCGGAGGAGATGGGCGGCCTGGGCGGCGGCCCCGTCGACACCATGATCGTGATGGAGGAACTGGGACGGGGCCTGGTCGTGGAGCCCTATCTCGGCACGGTCGTGCTGGGCGGCGGCCTCCTGAAGCGGGCCGGCGGCGACCTCGCGGAGGCCTTGATCCCGCAGATCGTCGACGGCTCGCTGATCGGCGCCTTCGCCTATGCGGAGCCGACCGGCCGCTACGACCTCGCCGACGTGACGACCACCGCGCGCCGGTCGGGCGACGGCTGGACGATCGACGGGCGCAAGGCGGTCGTGGTGGGCGCGCCGTGGGCCACCCACCTGTTCGTCACCGCGCGCACGGCGGGCGGCCGTCGCGACCGGGGCGGCGTGTCGGTCTTCCTCGTCGAAGCGGGAGCGGCCGGGATCGCCCGGCGCGACTACCCTACGGTCGACGGCCGCCGCGCCAGCGAGATTGCGTTCGAGGCCACGCCCGCCGTCCTGCTCGGCGAGGCCGATGCGGGCCTGCCCCTCGTCGAGGCCGTCGTCGACGAGGCGATCGCCGCGGTCTGCGCCGAGGCGGTGGGCTGCATGCGCAAGCTGCACGCCGGAACCCTGGACTACGCCCGCCAGCGCAAGCAGTTCGGCCGCGCCATCGCCGACTTCCAGGTGCTGCAGCACCGGATGGTCGACATGTTCATGGCGCTCGAACAGTCGGTCTCCATGACCTACATGGCGACGCTGAAGCTGGACGAGCCCGACGCCGAGCGCATGAAGGCCGCCAGCGCCGCCAAGGTGCAGATCGCCAAGGCCTGTCGCGCCGTCGGCCAGGGCGCGGTGCAGATCCACGGCGGCATGGGCATGACCGACGAGCTGGACATCGGCCACTACTTCAAGCGCGCCACCGTGATCGAAGGCCTGTTCGGCGACCTCGACCACCACCTGCGCCGCTACGAGGCGCTGACCCTGGACGACACCGCGCCCCTGGCCGCCTGACGCCGCTTCAGCGGCCGGCCGCGCCCTCTGCGGCGCGATGGCGTCCCTTCGGAACGGAAAGAGGCGGCGGG
>CAZZZR010000050.1:1667-12338 GCA_964658605.1 uncultured Caulobacter sp.
GCTGAGCCCGCCGCCTCCCCTTTTTCACGCAATAGACCCGAAGGGCCGCCGCGTTGCGGTCCTCAGAACTTGGTCGAGAGGCGCGTGTAGTAGTAGCGACCCACCACGTCGAAAGGACCGGCGATGGTGTTGCACTTGCAGATGCTGTCCGTGCCGATGAAGGGCGGATCCTGGTCGGCGAGGTTGTCGACGCCGATGATGATCCGCGCTTCCTTGCTGAACATGAAGTTCCGCAGATCGTAGCTGAGGCTGATGTCGTGGTACGTCAGGTCGGGCACGTAGTCGCCGTAGACCTGCGGTCCGCCGTTCAGGTCGCTGGTGTGGCGGGTGTAGCGGGCGTCGTAGCGGAACTTCCACGGCCCGAGCGACCAGTCGGCCGTGAAGATACCCTTCCAGCGGGGCTGGTTCGTCTCGTTGTTGGTGTTGAAGAAGCCGTTAAAGTTGGTGACCGAGCCGTCAGGATTGGTCTGGGTGCTCTTGGTCTGGTTGGTGACGTTCAGGTCGAAATCGAAGAAGCCCGGCACCGGCAGGTTCAGGTGAGCCGCTCGGGTGCTGTAGCTCAGCTCGTAGTCGAAGCCCTCGACCTTCTGGGCGCCGGCGTTGTCGTTCAGGCTGTTGATCTGGAAGATCTGGCCCGCCGAGTTGCGAATGACGTCGGCGCAGTAGGTCTCGTTCTGGTTGGGGCCGTAGCAGTTGTTGAGGATGAAGTCGGCGCCGACCGTGCCTGCGACGCCGCCCGTCAGGATATAGTTGGTGATGATGATGCTATAGTAGTCGACGGCGAGCGTCAGGCCTGGAACCCAGCGCGGCGTGATCACGGCGCCGACAGTCGTGGTGCGGGCCTTCTCCGGCTGCAGGTTCTCGTTGCCGCCCTGCAGCACCTGCACCTGGTTGTTCGGCGTCAGGTCGAGCGAATCGGTGAAGTTCGTCACCGCTGCGCCGCCGGCGATCGCCCGCGAGCAGGTGGAGCCCGCCGTCAGCACGCCCTTTCCAAAGTTGGTGTTCTTCGGAATGTTCGGGTCCTTGTTCGGGTTCGTCTCGCAAGGGTCGCCGCCGGCGCCGTTGTCGGAGATCACCGTGCCGCCGAACAGTTCGCCCACCTGCGGTGCCCGGATGGCGGTGGCGTAGGCGGCGCGGAAGCGCAGGTCCTGCGTGACCTCGTAGTTGATCCCGACCTTCCACGTCGTCTGGCCGCCAAAGTTCGAGTAGTCGTCGAACCGGGCGCTGCCGTTGACGTCCAGGTTCTTCACAAAGGGCACGTCCTTCAGAACAGGGACCTGGAACTCGCCGTAGAGCGACTTCACGTCGTAGCCGCCGCCCGTGGGCTGTTGCGGATTGGGTCCGAAGCCCTCGGCGACGAGCTCGTTAGGCGAGTTGCTGTAGTGCTCTTCGCGGGTCTCGAAGCCGAGAGCGGCCTGCACGTCGCCTGCCGGCAGCTTGAAGATCGGCCCGTTGATGTCGGCGTAGAAGTAGCGCTCGAACGATTCGGACGACGAGGTGTTGTTGAAGGTGGCGTATGCGACCTGCTCGGGCGTGAAGATGTTCGGCCCGTTGAAGAAGTTGACCGGCACCGTCGGCAGCCCGTTGGTGCATCCGCCCGGCACGTCGACACACGGCGCCTGGCCGGTCAGCTGCGCCAGGTGATAGAAGTTACCCTCGTTGCCAACCGTGGTTGACGACGTGTTGCGCTGATAGACGTAGCCGAATTCCCACTTGTACTTGTCCTGAAACTTGCCTTCCAGGCCGGCGCGCAGCCGGTAGGTCTCCGACTCTTCATTGTACACGCGCGGCCCGAATTGCGCCGGCGTCAGGTACGCCGTCAGGTCCGAGCCCGTCTGGTTGTAGGGGTTGGTGGTCGGGATGATGAAGCCCGCGTAGGCGCTGGTGGCGATGGTGTCGCCCAGCAACGGCTCGGGACGGAGGCGCTGGTTGGCCTTGTAGTCGGTGAAGAAGCCGTCGACGACCGCGGTGATGTTGTCGGTGATGTCGTAGTGGCTGGCCAGGCTGATCTGCTTGCGATCGAGCCCGCTGGTGATCGTGCTCCAACCCTCGCCGCCCGAGTCGAGCTTCGTCTTGCCGAGCGCCGTGACGTAGCCGAGGTTGGGGGCCTTGCTGACGAGCGTGGGGTCGGAGGTCGTGGTGGCGTTGGCGATGGTCCCGAAGGGCTGGCCGACCCAGACGCGCGAGCTGTTCTCGTCCTGCAACAGGTCGAGCTGCGAGCGCCACGCCGATCCGCCCGGATAGTTCGGGTCATTCGCGTGCAGGTCGGTGCCCCAGCCGCGGTCGGACTGGGCGATGGCGTTGCGCACGTCCCAGCCGACGCCGATCTTGACGTTGCCCCGGTCGGTGTTGACTGCGACCGTGCTGCTGAGGCCATAGGTCTGGCCGTCGCCGTGGTCGCTGACGCCGTAGTTGGCGTCGAAGGTCATGCCGTCGGAGTGCTTGTTGGTGATCAGGTTGATCACGCCGCCGATCGCGTCCGCGCCGTAGATGGAGGAGGCGCCGCCCTTCAGCACTTCCACCCGGTCGATCATGGCGAGCGGGATGATGTTGGTGTCGACGGCGCCTCCCGTGGTCGGGATCAGGCGCTGCCCGTCGAGCAGGATCAGGGTGCGGGCCGGGCCGAGGTTGCGGAGCGCCACTTCGGACACGCCGTTGCCGCCGTTGTTCGACGCCTGGCTGAGGCCGTTGTTGAAGTCCACGGCCGGCAGGCGGTTGAGGACGTTCTCGACGGTCGTCGATTTGCTGAGCACCACATCCTCATGCGAGGCGACAGTGATCGGGCTCGGGCTGTTGAGGTTGGTGACCCCGGCCAGGCGCGAGCCGGTCACGACCACCTCCTCGACGGAGGCGGGCGCCTCGGCCTGGGCCTGGGGCTGCGCCGAGGCGGCCGCGCCCGCGCCCGCGGTCTGCGCCCAGGCGCCCCCGCCGGTCACGGTCAGAGCTGCGCCGACGATCAGCGACGAAGCCATAAGGCGTTCGCGCAAAGACCTTCCAATCAAGGCAATCCTCCACGGAGAGACGGGCGGGGTGAGCGCGTGCGCCGCCTTCGCGGAACAGCGGGCAAATCACCGCAACGCCCTACAGTAGAGGTTCCAGATGTCTGACCGTCAACATCCGCCACAAGAATGCCACGACATCGCCGTGGGTGTGTCGCAGCAAAGTCACACTGCCTTTGCGCTCGGGTTACGGTCTCCTAAGGGGTATAAGACTTTCGACTCGATCCACAGAGAGCCGGCCCGGATGTTCGTCGCCTTACTGCTCGCCGCCCTCCCCGCCACGACAGAGCCGGCCGGCGCGCTCGGCCCCCTCAGCGCCTGTCGCAAGCTTGCCGATCCCCAGCCGCGGCTGGCCTGCTACGACGCGGCGGTCAGGCAGTTGGACGATGCGCAAGCGAGGGGGTCGGTCGTGGTCGTCGATCGCAAGCAGCTCCACGCCCTGCATCGCAAATCCTTCGGGCTCGGCGCGGTCGACATCAGCGCGATGCTTGGCGCCGGGCCCCATGACGCCGGGGGTGCGGAGGACGACATGCGCCTCGTCGCCAAGCTGAAGTCCGTCCACACCACCGCCAGCGGCCGCTATGTCCTCCTGACGGAAGACGACCAGCAATGGCGCCAGGCCGACGACAGGGAGGTCCCCTCCGTGCAGGGCGGCACGACGCTGACAGTGCATCGCGCGGGATCGCGCCTTCTGTGCGCGGTGGACGGCGGCGGCGAATTCCGCTGCTCGCGCGACCGCTGAGGAGCCGCCCATGTCCGCGGACATCCGCCCCGTCACCCCTGCGTTCGCGACGGCGCCCCAGCTCGCTCCCGGCGACCTGGCCGAGGCGGCGGCGCGGGGTTTCGCGTTCGTGATCAACAACCGGCCGGACGGGGAGCAGCCCGGCCAGCCCACCAGCGCGCAGATGGAGGCGGCGGCTCGCGCGGCGGGCCTCGGCTACCTGCACGTCCCCGTCGTCGGAGCGCCGGGTCCGGACGAGGTGGAGGCGGTGCGCGCGGCGGTCGCGTCCGCCCCGGGGCCGGTGCTCGCCTTCTGCCGGTCGGGTACGCGCTCGATCGTGACCTGGGCTCGGGGCGAGGCGCAGGCAGGCCGGCCGCCAGCCGAACTGGTCGCGCTCGGCCGGGAGGCCGGGTACGACCTGTCGCAGGCCCTCTAGCGGCGCAGCGTCCCCCGCAGCTCCGAAGCTACGGTTCCCGCGGCCTGCGGCGGGGGCTGGACGAGCCTCGCCGCGGCCAGGCACAGCAGGGCGGCGGCTACGGCCTGCAGCCGGCGCGACAGGAACAGGATGGAAGGGCTCGACATGACTGGCGCATCCCGGGACGGGTCCGGCGCGACCGGCAAGGACGGCGCCTCGGAGCCCGCACCCGACGAGCCCTCGCCCGTCGATCCCGGGGCCATCCCCTTCGAGCGGGAGATGGATCCCGCCTACGGCGTGCTTGTCCCGGTCTCGCCCTCGATCCGCCGGATCACCGCGCGCAACCCCGGGCCGTTCACCTATCTCGGGACCGGCGTCTACGTGGTCGGGAGTGGCGAGGTGGCGGTGATCGACCCGGGGCCGGACCTGCCCGAGCACGTCGAGGCGCTGACGGCGGCGCTGGCCGGCGAGCGGGTCTTGGCGATCCTGACCACCCACACCCACGCCGACCACAGCCCCGCCGCCCGCCCGCTGCAGGCGACGACGGGCGCCCCGATCTACGGCCGCGCCGACCCGTCCGCCGCCGGCGCGGGCGAGGAGGCGGACGCCGCCTTCCGGCCGGACGTCGAGCTGGCGGACGGGCAGGAGGTGTCAGGCTCCGGCTGGACGCTGCGGACGATGGCCACCCCGGGGCACGCGTCGAACCACCTCGCCTTCGCCTTCCCGCAAGAGAAGGCGCTGTTCACCGGGGACCACGTGATGGGCTGGTCCACCACCATCGTCAGCCCGCCGGACGGCGACATGGACGCCTACCTCGCGAGCCTCGACCGCGTGCGCGAGGGCGGCTTTGAGGTGCTGTGGCCGACCCACGGGCCGCCCGTGCGCGACCCGGACCGCTTCCTGCGCGCCTACAAGGGTCACCGCCTGGCCCGCGAGCGTCAGGTGCTGACCGCACTGGCCACGGGGTCGGCGCGCATCCCCGACCTGGTCGCCCTCCTTTACGCCGGCGTGGACGGACGGCTGCACGGCGCGGCCGGCCGTTCCCTGTGGGCGCACCTGATCCGCCTCGTCCGCGCCGGGACCGTCAGGGCCGAGGGCGACGAGGCGACGCTGGACGCGACCTACCGGCTGGCGTAGCGCGGCGCATGGTCGAGCCCTTCCGCGCCATCGCGATCAGCCGGCTGGCGCACCAGCTGAAGGTGGAGGGCCGCTCGGTCATCCACATGGAGTTCGGTCAGCCCTCCTCGGGGGCGCCCGCAGCGGCCGCCGCCGCTGCGCACCGCGTGCTCGACTCCGACCCGATGGGCTATTGGGAGAGCCCGCGCCTGCGGGAGCGGATCGCGCGCCACTATCGCGAGCGCTACGGGCTGGAGATCGCGCCGGAGCGCATCATCCTCACCTGCGGCGCCTCGCCGGCGCTGGTCACGGCGCTGACGTCCGCCTTTTCGCCCGGCGACCGGGTTGCGACGGCGCGGCCCGGCTACGTCGCCTACCGCAACACACTGCGGGCGCTCCACATGCAGCCGGTGGAGATCGCCTGCGGGCCGGAGGTCCGCTTCCAGATAACCGCGCAGGCGCTGGAGGCGATCGACCCGCCGCCCGCAGGCGTGATCCTGGCCAGCCCCGCCAACCCCACCGGCACGGTCATCGCGCCGGACGAGCTGGAGCGGATCGCCGAGGTCTGCCGTGCGCGGGCCATCCGCGTCGTCTCCGACGAGATCTACCACGGACTGAGCTACGTCGGCCCCTCGCGGTCGATGCTGGAGTTCGATCCCCGCGCCATCGTCATCAACAGCTTCTCGAAATACTTCAGCATGGCGGGATGGCGGCTGGGCTGGATGGCGGCGCCGCCGGACCTCCTGGAGCGCGCGCGCGCCCTGGTCGGCAACCTGTTCCTGACGGCGCCGTCCCTCAGCCAGCACGCGGCGCTGGAGGCGATGGACGCCCGCGACGAACTGGAAGGCCACGTCCAGACCTATCGCCGCAACCGCGCGCTGATGCTGGACGCCCTGCCCGCCCTCGGGCTCAACGCGATCGCCCCGCCGGACGGCGCCTTCTACATCTACGCCGACATCGGCCGCTGGACGGATGACAGCCTGGCCTTCTGCGAGCGGCTGCTGCGCGACACGGGCGTGGCCACGGCGCCAGGGGTGGACTTCGATCCGGTGCAGGGCGGCCGGTTCATGCGCTTCAGTTTCGCGGTCTCCACACCCTTGGTGGAGGAGGCGCTGGGGCGGCTCGCGCCGTGGTTCGCCGCTCAGCCGACGCGCGCCTGACAGGCGGCTCCTGCGGCGTCACCCGCCGAGCGCGGCGCGGAGCCGGCGCACGCGGTCGCAGTTGGCGCCGCCGTCGGCTTGGCCGGTGCGGGAAACCGAGCGGATGTCCACCTTCGCGCCGGCGCCGGACGGCCCGACGCGGACCATGACGTCGTCGGCGAGCGCCCAGATCCCGCGCCGCGCCGTGGCCTCCAGCCGACCGGCGGAAGGATCGTCGGTGACGAGCGTGTACCGCTGCGCCTTCAGCGCCGCCTTGGCCTTCAGGTAGGCCTCGGGCGGAGGCAGCAGGAGGGTCGCGGGCGTCGCGGCGGGGCAGGTCGCGCGGTTCACATCGGCCACCGGGCGGCTCATCACCCCGGCCCCGACGCCGCCCGGACCCTCCGGCAGGGACGGCGCGATAACCACCGGAAAGGCGTCCTTGCCGCGACGCGCGACCAGCGCGGGCGTCGGCATCGGCGGATCGGTCCAGTCGGTGGAGACGTCGTGGATCGGGGGGTGGCCCCCCTCCCCCGCCCGGGCCTGCAGCAGGAGCGCATAGACCAGCGCGCCCACCGCGACGATCGCAAGCGCCGTGACCGATCCGCGCCGCGGGCGGCCGAACAGGCCGAGCACCAGTCCCACGGCGCCCAGGCCGACCGCGATCAGCGCCAGGATGGGGGCCGTGCCCCGCATCAGCCCATCCTCCGCCGGACCGAAGGCGATCCAGCCCTGCCGAAAGCCGACCACCGCGAAGACCGGCGTCATCACCGCCAGCATCGCGACCGCCATCCCCGCGCCCCGCATCCGCGCCGCCGCCCGCGCCACGGCAATGCCGCGCGACGAGGGAGGGCTGGGCGCGACGCGCATACCGACGGGGGGCGGCGTCTCCTGAACCATGGACGCCCTACTCCGCGGCCTGGACGGTCGGCAGGCGGTAGTCGGCGAAGCGCAGGCGCAAGACCTTCTTGTCGATCTTGCCCGTGGCGCCGAGCGGAATCTCGTCCACGAACACCACGTCGTCGGGCGTCCACCACTTGGCGATCTTGCCGTCGAGCCAGCCGATGAACTCCTGGCCGTGCGCCTGCTGGCCCGGCTTGAGCTGCACCAGCAGCAGCGGCCGCTCGTCCCACTTGGGATGGGCCACGCCGATCACCGCCGCCAGCGCCACCTTGTCATGGCCCGCGACGATGTTCTCGATCTCGATGGAGCTGATCCACTCGCCGCCGGACTTGATCACGTCCTTGGCGCGGTCGGTGATCTGCATGAAGCCGTCGGTGTCGATGGTGGCCACGTCGCCGGTATCGAAATAGCCCTCGTCATCGATGATCTCGCCCTTCAGGCCGAAATAGGCGCGGGCCACGGTCGGGCCCTTGACCATCAGCCGACCGAAGGTCTCGCCGTCCTCGGGCAGGGCGCTCCCCGCCTCGTTCTTCAGCTTCAGCTCGATCCCGATCGGCACGCGGCCCTGCTTCATGCGCCACGGCACCTGCGCCTCGAAGTCCATGGCCGCCATCTTGGCGTCGGGCGCGCCGAGCGTGCCGATGGGGGAGGTCTCGGTCATGCCCCAGGCGTGGCGGACCTCCACCCCGTAGTGGTCCCAGAACCGGCGGATCAGCGCCTCGGGGCAGGCCGAGCCGCCGATGACCACCCGCTTCAGCGTGGTCGGCTTCTGACCCGTCGAGTCGAGATACTGCAGCAGCATCTGCCACACCGTCGGCACGGCGGCCGAGAATGTCACCTTCTCCGTCTCGAGAAGCTCGAAGATCGAGGCGCCGTCCATCTTCGCGCCCGGCATCACCAGCTTGGCCCCGACCGCCGGGGCCGAGAAGGCCACGCCCCAGGCGTTGGCGTGGAACATCGGCACCACCGGCAGCACCACGTCCGCCGCGCCCAGGCCCATGACGTCGGCCTGCAGCGTCATGAAGGTGTGGATGAAGTTCGAGCGGTGCGAATACAGCACCCCCTTGGGGTCGCCCGTGGTGCCCGAGGTGTAGCAGAGCCCGCAGGCGCTCTCCTCCCCGAACCGGCCCCAGGCTGGGGCGCCCGCGTCGTCGCTGTCCGGACGGCCGTCGAGCCACTCCTCGTACATCAGCACGTCCGGCTCCATGCCGGCGGGGCGATGCGCCGCGTCGCTGAGCACGATCACGCGCTCCACGGCGTTCGGCTGCGACCTCAGAGCGGCGACCAGCAGCGGCGCGAAGGTCAGGTCGGTGAAGATCACCCGGTCGCCGGCGTGCTTGATGATCCAGCACAGCTGGTCTGGGTGCAGGCGCGGGTTCAACGTGTGGCAGACCGCGCCGATCCCCATGATGCCGTACCAGGCCTCCATGTGCCGGCCCGAGTTCCAGGCGAGCGTGCCGACGCGGTCGCCGCGCACGATCCCCAGCTCCTGGAGGCCGTGGCTGACCTGCTTGGCGCGACGGCGGACGTCGGCATAGGTGGTGCGCACGATCGGCCCTTCCACCGAGCGGGTGACGATCTCGCGGCTCCCGTGGCGGATTGCGGCGTGGTCGATCAGCTTGTCGACCGTCAGCGGCCAGTCCTGCATCAACCCGAGCATGGGCGCCGTCTCCTCGCGAAGGCGCGTCTGTCGCACGCCCTTCGCCCGCAGGCTAAGGCCGGGCTTCCGCAGCGACAAGGCGACGGCGGTCAGTCGCCGGGCGGCGCGCCTTTGCCCGCAGCCGCCGCCCGGCGTAGGAGGCGGCCATGCCGTTCCTCATCGCGATCGCCGGCGGCTCCGGCTCGGGCAAGAGCACCCTGGCCGCGACGCTCCTGTCGGCCCTGCCCGAGGGCGCCGCCGCCTTCCTGAGCGAGGACTGGTACTACGCCGACGTCGGCGCGACCGACGGGTTCGACCCTACGACCTACGACTTCGACGACCTGCCCGTGCGCGACCACACGCGCTTGATCGCCGACCTGCGGGAGCTGGCCTCCGGGCGGCCGGTGCAGGCCCCCGAGTACGACTTCGTCCGCCACCGCCGCGCCGCCGAGCACGCCCGTCCGGTGCAGCCCCGCCGGGTGGTGATCGTGGAGGGGGCGCACCTGCTCTGCGCGCCGGCGGTGGTGGCCATGTTCGACCTCAGGGTCTTCGTCGACACCCCCGCGGACGTGCGCTTCATCCGCCGGCTGATCCGCGACCAGGCCGAGCGGGGCCGGACCGCCCGCTCGGTGATCGACCAGTACCTCGCAACCGTGCGCCCCGCCCACCTGCGGCTGGTTGAGCCCTCGCGCGCCGTCGCCGACCTCGTGATCGCGGACCACCAGGGCCATGTCACCGACGCCGACCCCGCCGACCTGCGCCGCCTCGCCGAGCCGGTGCTGGCGCACCCGGCGCTGCGCCTCGCGCTGGCTCAGGGATAGAGCCTCACGCTCGTCCAGTCCGCGCCCGGGGCCGGGCGTTCAAACCGCCTCCGATCGTGCATCCGGTGCGCGCCGTCGCGCCAGAACTCGATGGAAAGCGGGGCGACGCGGTAGCCACCCCAGTGCGGCGGCCGCTCGGGCTCGGCGCCCTCGAACCGCGCCGCCGCCTGCGCCACCCGGTCCTTGAAGACGCTGCGGCTCTCCATCGGCCGCGACTGGTCCGACGCGATCGCCGCGAGGCGGCTGTCGCGGGAGCGGCTGGCGAAGTAGGCGTCGGACTCGGCGGCGGTCACCGGCGACACCGGCCCCCGCACGCGCACCTGCCGGCGCAGGCTCTTCCAGTGCAGGTTGAGCGCGGCCTTCGGGTTGACGGCCAACTCCCGCCCCTTGGCGCTCTCGCCGTTGGTGTAGAAGACGAAGCCGTCCGGTCCCCAACCCTTCAGCAGCACCACGCGCAGGTCGGGCAGGCCGTCGGCGTCGACGGTGGCCAGACCCATGGCGTCCGGGTCGTTGACCTCGGCAGCCTTCGCCTCGGCGAACCACGCCTCGAACAGGGCGAAGGGATCGGCGGGCTCGAACATTGGATCGCTCATGGCGCGCGATGTAGCGCCCTCCCCCGCGTTGCGCGAGGCCGCCGCATTGCGGGGGCGCCGGGCGAGGGCCATACCGGCCCGCCTTCCCTCTCGAATCGCGTCAGCATCACACGATGGCCCCTCCGCCCGCCTCGGCCGCCCCCAAGCCTACGCCTTCGCTGTTCGACGACGCCGCGCTCGAGCCGCCTGCGCCGCCCCTGCTCGCGGCCGCCGAGCCCAGGGCTGCAGTTTCCACCACCGGCTACTCCGCCAAGGACATCGAGGTGCTGGAGGGGCTGGAGCCCGTGCGCCGGCGCCCCGGCATGTACATCGGCGGCACCGACGAGCG
>CAZZZR010000051.1:0-11948 GCA_964658605.1 uncultured Caulobacter sp.
GTCAACCGCTGGCTGGCGCCGCAGGTGGACGCGGTGGCGTGCGCCTTCCCCACGCTGGCCAAGGCCACCCCCAAGGTGAAGCGCCGCGCTCAGGTGGTCGGCAACCCGGTGCGGCCGGAGATCCGCGCCCTCTACGACGAGACCTACACCCCCCCGGCCGCCACGGTGCGCCTGCTTGTGACCGGCGGCAGCCAGGGCGCGCGACTGCTCTCCGAGCTGATGCCCACCGCCATCCAGCTCCTGGCCGAGGAGCAGCGCATCCGCCTGCACGTCGAGCAGCAGACGCGGATGGAGTCGATCGAGTTCGCCCGTCGCACCTACGCCGAGGCCGGCGTCGAGGCGGAGGTCGCGCCCTTCTTCCGCAACATGGCCAAGCGCTTGTCCGAGGCGCACCTCGTGGTGGGCCGTGCGGGCGCCTCCACCGTGTGCGAGCTGGCGGTCGCGGGGCGGCCCGCGATCCTGGTGCCGCTCGCCATCGCCGCCGACGACCACCAGCGGCTGAACGCCAAGCTCCTGGTCGACGCGGGCGCGGCCGAGATCGTGGTCGAGCACCAGCTCACCGCCGCCCGCCTGGCCGAGGCGCTGGCCCGCTGGATCGGCGACGCCGACGCCCTCTCACGCTGCGCCGCCGCCGCCAAGACCGTCGCCCGCCCCGACGCCGCCGAACGCCTCGCCGACCTGGTGGAGGCGACCGCGCGCTGAGCGCAGCTGGCCGCCTGTGGCGCCGCCAGCCTACCGCCGAGCCGCCGCAGGTCCTAGATTGCGGGCATGAACGCGCCCGTGATCACCCCCGACCGCACCGGACTCGTCCCCCCCTCCACCGACGGCTCGCCGTGGCCGCTGCCGCCCGAGGGAAAGCCGATCAAGCTCGGCTCCGAGGAGCACAAGGTGCTGTTCAGCCGCACCATGCTCGACCTGTTCGACGCCTACCGCCCGGCGGTGATCGACTGGCCGAAGCTCGAGCCCGAGGCGCAGCGGCGCGTCACCTCGCTCCCGATCTGGGACATCGCGGTGCAGACCGAGGGCAAGGCGGGGCTGCGCATGCAGACCTATGCCGACCAGGTGGACGATCCGCTCGTGCGCCGCGCGCTCGACCTCAACGCCTTCGAGGAGCGGCGCCACAAGGTGGTGCTGTCCTGCCTGGTCAACGCCTACGGCATCCCGTTGGAGCCCGAGCCCGAGTACAAGGTCCCCAAGGACGCCGAGTGGGCCTACATGGTCACGGGCTTCTCCGAGTGCGTGGACAGCTTCTTCGCTTTCGGCCTGTTCGAGACCGCCCGCCGCTCGGGCTTCTTCCCGCCCGAGCTGGTCGAGACCTTCGAGCCCGTAGTGCGGGAGGAGGGGCGACACATCGTGTTCTTCGTGAACTGGGTGGCCTGGCACCGGCGGCGGCTGAACCCCTTCCAGCGCATCGCCTTCGAGCTGAAGGTCTGGGCCGTGTGGGTCTTCCTGGCCTACGAGCGCATGGGCATCGCGTCGGGCATCGACGAGAAGGGCGACGCGCAGGCCGACAAGGTGAAGGCCGCGCAGGACAACAACTTCACCGTCACGGGCGCCAGTCAGGTCGGCGAGGACCTGGACGTGTGGCAGCTGATGGCGCTGTGCCTGGAGGAGAACGACCGGCGGCTCTCAATCTACGACAAGCGGCTGGTTCAGCCGCGGTTCATGCCGACGCTGGTCAAGATCGCGCTGAAGGTCATGGGCCGCGACCGTCAGGGCAAGCGGGTCGGCCGCCACGCCGCGCCGCCGCCGGCGGCCGCCGCGGCCTGAGACCCTCCGCCCCGTCCTGGCCGCGCCCGGCGCGGTCGTCGCCCGAGCTATCGTCCCGATGAAGACCGGCGTCCTGATCGCCACGGGATTTGGCGTGCTTCTGGCCGCGGGGCTCGTGGGTCTCGTGGGCCTGCGCCAGGTGGTCGAGGCGGTGGGCTCGATCGGCTGGTGGGGGTTCGCGGCGCTGTGCGGCTTCTGGATGGCGGTGCTGATCGTGCTGGGCCTGGCCTGGTACGCGGGCGCGCCGGGCGTCCCGCCGGGTCGCGCGGGCGTGTTCATCGCCGGGCGGATCACGCGCGAGGCGGCGTCGGACGTGCTGCCCTTCAGCCAGGTGGGAGGCCTCCTGATCGGCGCGCGGGCGGTGATGGCGCGCGGCGTGCCGGAACCCTTGGTCTATTCCTCCATCCTCGTCGACGTCTCGACCGAGATGATGGCGCAGGCCGTGTTCGTGATGGGCGGAGTCGCGGGGCTGCTGCTGCAGCTCGGCGGTTCGGCGCGGAACGACGAGCTGGTGTGGACGGCCGCCCTGGGCTTCGGGGTGACGCTGGCCGCCGCTGTCGCGCTCGTGCTTCTGCAGCGCAGGGGCGTGGCCATGGTCGGCTGGGTGGCGGGCCGCTTCCTTCCCGAGGGCGCCGCCCGGGCCGAGGCCGTGGGATTGGCGCTGGACGAGGTGTGGGGCAAGCGCGGACGGCTCGCGACCGCAGCCGCGCTGCACCTCACGGGCTGGATCGGCAGCGGCGTGGCGAGCTGGCTGGCGCTGATGTTCATGGGCCACCCCATCCCGCTCTGGGCGGCGTTGACGCTGGAGAGCCTGCTCTCGGTGGCCAAGAGCGTGGGCTTCCTGGTGCCGGGCGCGCTCGGCGTGCAGGAGGGGGCCTACCTCTTGCTCGCGCCCCTGTTCGGGCTGCGGCCGGAGACGGTGCTCGCGCTCTCGTTGCTGCGCCGGGCGCGGGACATCGCGATCGGGGTGCCGACGCTGGTGCTGTGGCAAGCGGGGGAGGGCGGACGGCTGATCTCGCGGCTCAGAGGCCCGCGTCCCGCCGAACGCGTCTGAACGCGTCGGCTATGCGTGCGCCAGTCGGCGCTTGAGGCCCAGCAGCCGCACCAGGATCACCACCGCCATCAGGCTCGTGCAGACCGCCGCCGCCACCAGGACGGGCGCGAGCCAGCCCAGCCAGGCGAACGGCCCCAAGAGGTAGAGTGCGTCGTCGGGGTGAAAGCCCCAGGCGCCGTTCCAGGTGCGCACGCCTGGCCCGGACAGGTCCTCGTAGACCTCCGACAGCCAGCAGCACGCCAGCATGGCCGCGCAGGCCACCACGCCCAGAGGAACCGCCCAGGCCGCGAGCGCGCCGTGCCGCAGCCCGATCCCGATCGCCAGGAAGAACAGCGAGTTGATCGCCACGTCGCTATAGTAGTCGTACAGATGTCCTCGGCGGCTCTGCATCCGCCCCACCCGCGCCAGCTCACCGTCCGCGCGGTCGAGGAAGGCCGAGACCACCCACCAGACGCCGCCCCACAACGCGCCTTGCGCCGTGCCGAGCGTCAGGTAGAGGCAGGAGGCCAGCCCCGTCACCACCCGCAGCGTGGTGATGTGGTTGGGCGTCACGCCCGTGCCGATCAGGGGCCGCACCATCCAGCGGGCGGCGGCGTGGGTCCAGGTGTCGTTCACGCGCGGCGGGCTCCAGGCGAAGCCCGCTAGATAGGACTTTTGCGTCGAGTCTGTAACCGTTGTGCGAAGACCCGCGCGCTCAACGGTCCAGCCCGTGCCTGCCCAGCCACGCCTTCAGGTCGTCCGCCGAGCGCTGCGGGATCTGCTCCATCGGCACGTGACCTATGTTTGGGTAGCGGATCAGCGTCGCATTCGGCATCGCATCGGCGAAGCGTTTGCCGTCCTCGGCCGGGATCAGGCGGTCGTCGTCGCCCACCATCACGAGCGTCGGGACTGTGATCGCGGCGAGGCGCGCCGCCGTCGCGGGCGTTCGGGGCCGGGGCTTGGCCGGGCCGAGCAGGACGTCGCGGTGGCCGGGCGCGCGGGCGAGGTCGGTGTAGCGGCGCACCAGCGCGGGCGTTACCAGCGCCTTGTCGACGAACGCGGCCTCCAGCCCCTGGCGGGCGAAGCTGGTGGAGTCCAGATCTCGCAACAGGGGGCGGGCCAGGGGGTTGGCCATCAACGAGAAGATCAGCGCGCCGTCGTGCTTCGCGGGCGACCTCGGGGGCGGCTCCGGCCAGCCCGCCGCGTCCACGAGCACGAGCCCCCGCACCCGACCCGGGTGCGCCAGGACGTAGCGCCACGCCACGCCGCCCCCCATCGAGTTGCCGCCGAGCACGAAGGGCGGCAGTTTCAGCGCCGCCGCCAAGGCGTCCAGCTCGGCCACATAGGCGTCGTCGTCGATCTCGAACCCGGCGGGCGCGCGGGTGAGGCCATGGCCGGGCAGGTCCGGCAGGATCAGCCGGTAGCGCCCGCCCAGCCGGGCCGCCCACCCGTCCCAGTCCGCGGCGGACGCCGAGTAGCCGTGCACCAGCACGATCACAGGCCCGGCGGGGTTCCCCGCATCGCGGTAGTGCATCCGCACCCCGTCCGGCAGGACGACATAGTGCGACGCGGCGGTCGCATAGCGTCGCTCCAGCTCCGGATAGGGGATGTCGGGCCGCCGCAACGCCAGCCAGCCGCCGACCAGGGCCAGCAGCCCCGCGAGGACGAGCCACAATCCGATCCGCCGCCCCGAGCCCCGCTTCATGGCGCGCAGCATGGCGCCCGCCGCTGTCGGCGTCCACGCGGTGGCGGGCGGGGTGGGATTCGAACCCACGGTGGGCTTTCACCCACGGCGGTTTTCAAGACCGCTGCCTTAAACCCCTCGGCCACCCGCCCGGCGCCTGCGCGGTTGTAGCGGCGGGGCGGCCGCGCGCAACCGTCGCCCGCCTGCGCTCCCGCCCTTCGCGCATCGTCCGAGCGGGCGCATAACAGGTCCGGGAGGACCCATGGACGACGCAGGCGCTCTACCGGACGGCTTGGCGCTGACCGCGCTCGATCCGGTCTACCGGAACGACCCCTATCCGCGGCTAGCCGGGCTGCGGGCGGAGGCGCCCGTGCGGCTCGACGACACGTTCGGCATGGTCCACCTGACGCGATACGCCGACGTTCGCGCCGTGCTCACCGACCGGACGCTGTGGCGCGATCCCCTGAAGGCCGAGGAGACCTCCGCCCCCTACCGGCGGGCGATGCGCGACCGCGAGGGGCTCGGGCGGGAGCCTTTCGCCAGCATCCTCACCAGCGACGACCCCGACCACGCGCGGGTGCGCGGCCTGTTCACGCCGCTGCTCTACCGCCGCGTTTCGGGATCGCGCGCGCTCGTGGACCGGATCGTGCGGGCGCGGCTCGATGCGCTGGAGGGAGAGACCGCGTTCGACCTCATCGCCCGCTACGCCCTGCCCATCCCGATCGAGGTGATCGCCGACATGCTGGGCGTCGACGACGGGCGGCTGGAGGAGTTCCGCGCCTGGTCGGAGGCGATCATCCAGACCTTCAACCCCGGCCGCACGCCCGAGCAGACCGAGGCCATGCACGCGGCGCTCGAGGCCGCCTACGGCTACTTCGGCGAGCTGATGGACCAGCGGCGGCGGGAGCCGCGCGACGACCTGATCACCGACCTCGTGCAGGCGCAGGCCTCGGGCGCGCCGGTCAGCGACGGGGAGATCAAGGTCAACTGCAACACCCTCCTGATCGCGGGCAACCTCACCACCACCGACCTGATCGGCAACGGCGCGCGGCTCCTGATGCTGCATCCCGACCAGCGGGACCGGCTGCTGGCCGACCCCTCCCTGATCGGCGCGGCGGTGGAGGAGATGCTGCGCTTCGAGGCGCCGGTGGACTCGACCGGCCGGGTGGCGTCGCGCGCCATGGAGCTCGGCGGTTGCCCGGTGGCGGCGCGCCAGGCGCTGCAGCCCTCGATCCGGGCGGCCAACCGCGATCCGGAGGCCTTCGCCGAGCCCGACCGTTTCGACATCACCGCCAAGCGCGCGCCGCACGTGGCCTTCGGGGGCGGGGCGCACATCTGCCTCGGCGCGCCGCTGGCCCGGATGGAGGCGCAGGCCGCGATCCTGGCGCTCTTCCAGCGCTTCCCGCGCCTGCGGCTGACCGACGCCGAACCCCAGTGGCGCGCGCTGCCCTTCTTCCGCGGGCTGGAGACCCTGCCGGTCGAGGTCGGCTAGGGGCTCCCCCCGGCGCGCGGGGGCGGCTAAACGCTGGGAGATGGACCTTTCGCGTCTTCAGGCTCTGCTCGACCGCGCCCGGGGCGTGACCATAGCGGTGGTCGGCGACCTGATGCTCGACCGCTACGTCTACGGCGAGGTCAGCCGCATCTCGCCCGAGGCCCCGGCGCCCGTGCTGCGGGGCACGCACGAGACGGCCATGCTGGGGGGCGCAGGCAACGTCGTGCGCAACCTGGCCGCCATGGGCGCACGGGTGCAGGTGGCCGGGCGGCTGGGAACGGACGCGGCGGGCGAGACGGTGCTGGAGATGCTGCGCGCCCTGCCCGGCGTCTCCCCCTTCCTCGACTGGCGCGACGGCGGCCGCACCACGGTGAAGACGCGCTTCGTCGCCGGCGGCCAGCAGCTCCTGCGGCTGGACGACGAGGAGATCGACGACCTGGACTTCGGCGTGTCCGACATGGCCGCTATGGCGCTCGACGGCGCCGAGGTGATCCTCGTCTCGGACTACGCCAAGGGCTACGTCAGCGGGCGGCTGATGGAGGCCGTGCTGCAGGCGGCGAGGGCGCAGGGCGCGCGCGTGATCGTCGACCCCAAGGGGACCGATTTCGCCCACTACGGCGAGGTCGACCTGCTCAAGCCCAACGCTCGCGAGCTGTCCGCCGCCACGGGCTTCCCGGTCGAGGGCGACGACGAGACGGAGGCGACGCTCAACGCCGCGTTCGAGGCTGCGGCGGCCAAGGCGATCCTCGTCACCCGAGGGGCGCGAGGGGCGAGCGTGATGCGGCGGGGAGAGGCGGCCACGCATGTGCCCGCCCGGCCGCTGGGCGTGTTCGACGTCTCGGGCGCAGGCGACACCTCGCTCGCGGCGCTGGGTGTGGCGCTGGCCTGCGGCTGGAGGCTGGAGGAGGCGGCCGAGTTCGCGGTGCTAGCCTCGGGCGTGGCGGTCTCCAAGCCGGGCACCGCCGTCGTCACCCCCGCCGAGCTGACCCTGGCCGAACTGTCCGCCCACGCCGCCCCTGCCGAAGCCAAGGTCGTCACCCCCGACCAGGCCGCCGCCGCCGCCGCCCGCTGGCGGGCTGAGGGGCTGAGGGTGGGCTTCACCAACGGCTGCTTCGACGTGCTGCACCGCGGCCATGTCGCCTACCTCGCCCAGGCGCGCGGCTGGTGCGACCGGCTGGTGGTGGGGCTGAACAGCGACGCCTCGGTGCGGGCGCTGAAGGGGGAGGGGCGGCCGGTGAATGACCTGGAGGGCCGGGCGCTGGTGCTGGCGCACCTGTCGTCGGTGGACCTCGTGGCCCCCTTCGATGCCCCCACCCCGCTCGCCCTGATCGAGGCGGTTCGGCCCGACGTGCTGGTCAAAGGCGCCGACTACACCCGCGAGGGCGTGGTCGGCGGCGACCTGGTGGAGGGCTGGGGCGGGCAGGTGCGGCTGGCGGAGCTGGTGGACGGCCACTCCACCACCGCCACCCTCGCCAGGCTGCGCGCCGAGGCCGCGGAATGACCCGCCCCCTGGTGATGGTGACGGGCGGCGCGGGCTTCATCGGCTCGAACATCGTCGCCGAACTGGGCGAGCAGGACCGCTACGACGTCGCCGTCTGCGACGTGCTCGGCCCGGCGTCGGACGGCAAGTGGCGCAACCTCGCCAAGTCGCCGCTCGCCGACTTCATCGCCCCGGACGACCTCCTGCCCTGGCTCTACGCCAACGACGAGCGGGTAACGGCGGTGGTCCACATGGGCGCCATTTCGGCGACCACCGAGCCGGACGCGGACCTGATCGTGCAGACCAACTTCGGCCTGTCGCGCGACCTGTGGCGATGGTGCGCCGACGCTCGCAAGACCTTCGTCTACGCCTCATCGGCCGCCACCTACGGCGCGGGCGAGCGGGGGTTCGAGGACGCGGACGACGCCGCCTCGCTACAGGCGCTGCGGCCCCTGAACGCCTACGGCTGGTCCAAGGCGCTGTTCGACCGCTGGACCCGGGCGCAGGCCGACGCGGGAGCCGCGCCGCCGTCCTGGGCCGGTCTGAAGTTCTTCAACGTCTATGGGCCGAACGAGGCGCACAAGGGCTCCATGCGCTCGGTGGTGCACCAGATGTGGCCGAAGGCGCAGGCGGGGGAGGCGGTGACGCTGTTCCGCTCGCATAATCCAGACTACGCCGACGGGGGCCAGCTGCGCGACTTCGTCTATGTTCTGGACTGCGCGCGCGTGGTCGTCTGGATGCTCGAGCAGCCGACGCTCGCCGGGATCTACAACCTTGGGACCGGCCGGGCGCGCAGCTTTCTCGACCTGGCGCACGCCATCTTCGGCGCCGCGGGGCCGGAGCCGCAGGTCGCCTTCGTCGACACGCCGGAGGCGATCCGGGACAAGTACCAGTATTTCACGGAGGCCCGGATGGGCCGGCTGCGCGGCCTCGGCTACGACGCGCCGTTCCACAGCCTGGAGGAGGGGGTGGACGACTACGCCCGCCGTTTCCTCTCCCAGCCCGACCCGTATCGGTGAGCCCGGCCGGCGCGCTCAGGGGCTGGCGCGGGCGGCGGCGGGCGGCGTTCCTGGCGTTCATGGCCTTCGTCGTGGCGGCGGTCGCGGCGCTGACCTACTGGCGCGACGACCTGATGCGCACCTCGCTCGACCCCAAACAGCCGTTCCAGACCTACACCGCGCCTCCCGCTCCCGACTACGCCAAGGCCGCCGCCTGGGCGCTGCTGCCCGACCCGGCCAAGCCGGGCGCGGGGACTCCTCCCGCGGACGTCTTCTTCGTGCACTCCGCCATCTACGACGGCGGCCGCGAATGGAACGGGCCGGTGGACGACCCGGGCGCCCGCCAGCGCCTGGCGGACGAGGTGCTGCCCAACTTCGCCGCGCCTTTCGCCCGCGTCGGCCGGGTGTTCGCACCGCGCCTGCGCCAGGCCAGCCTCTATTCGAGCCTGACGCTGCGCGACGACGCCCGTGACGCCCGCCGCTTCGCCTATGGCGACGTGAAGCGCGCCTTCGCCGCCTTCCTGGCGCGAACGGGCGGCGGGCGGCCGATCGTGCTCGTGGGGGTGGAGCAGGGCGGGCTGATGGTCGAACGGCTGGCGCAGGAGGCGGCGCGGGACCCGGCGGTCTCCGCTCGCCTGGCCGCCGTCTACCTGATCGACACGACCGCGCCCGCCGCCGCGCACGCGCCGGGCTCGCCGCTTCCGGCCTGCGCGGCGCGCAACCAGCCGGGCTGCGTCGTCGCCTACCAGACCGCGCTGCAAGGCGACTTCACCGCCAAGGACCGGCTGATCGACCGCGCCGCCATGTGGACGCCTGCGGGCTGGATCGAGCCTTTCAAGGGCGAGCCCCTGTGCGTGAACCCCCTCACCGGCGCGGTCGGCGCGGCGGAGGCGAGGGAGGGCGCCAACCTGGGCGCGGCGGCGGCCACCCGGCTGGAGTGGGGTCTGCGTCCGGCGCTCCTGGCGGGCCAGGTCTCGGCGCGCTGCAAGGACGGGCTCCTGAGGATCAGCCGCCCGCGTTCCCCGGCGCTGCAGCGCGCGACGGCTTGGCCCGAACATCTGCGCGAGCCGCCCTTCAACCTGTTCTGGGGAGACCTGGAGGCCGACGCCGTCCGGCGGGTCGCCGCGTTCGCGCGACCGCGCCTCGCGCCGCCCCTCACCTAGGACGCAGGTTCACCCCGCCGCCGACCAGGCGTCGCCGTCGACCCGCCAGTCGAACAGCTCCTGCAGCACGCGCAGCGCCTGGCCGCGGGCGCCCTTGAGGTCCGGGTCTCGGGCGAGCATGAGGCGGGCGTCGTCCACGGCGGCGGGGATAAGGGCGCGGTGGGCCGCGGGGTCGGCGAAGGCGTAGTCGGGCAGGCCGCTCTGCTTCAGGCCCATGAGGTCGCCGCCGCCGCGCAGCTCCAGGTCCTTCTCGGCGATCTCGAACCCGTCTTCGGTCGCCCGCAGCACCTCGAGCCGCGCCTGCCCGGAGGCCGACAGCGGCGGGTCGTAGAGCAGGAGGCACGCGCTCTGGCGGGAGCCGCGCCCCACGCGGCCGCGCAGCTGGTGCAGTTGGGCGAGGCCGAAGCGTTCCGCGTGCTCGATCACCATGATCGAGGCGTTGGGCACGTTGACGCCCACCTCCACCACCGTGGTCGCCACCAGGACGGAGACGCGTCCCTCGGCGAAGGCGGCCATCACCGCGTCCTTCTCCGGTCCCGGCAGCTTGCCGTGGGCGAGGCCGACGCGATCGTCCCCCAGCGCCTTGCGCAGGTGGGCGGCGCGGTCCTCAGCGGCGGAGACGTCCAGCGTCTCGCTCTCGCTCACGAGCGGGCAGATCCAGAACGCCTGCGCGCCATCCGCCACCGCCGCCCTCAGCCGTTCGACGATCTGCGGCAGGCGGGGCATCGGGGCGGCAGTGGTGGTGACGGGCAGGCGGCCGGGAGGCTTCTCGTCCAGCCGCGAGACGTCGAGGTCGCCGAACGCGGTCATCTCGAGCGTGCGCGGGATGGGCGTGGCGGAGAGGGCCAGCAGGTGGACCGCCGCGCCCTTCTCCTGCAGCCGCCGCCGCTCGTTGACGCCGAAGCGGTGCTGCTCGTCCACCACCGCCAGCGCGAGGTCGTGGAAGGCGACCTCGGTCTGGAACAGGGCGTGGGTGCCCACCGCGACGGCCGCATGCCCGCTCGCCAGCGCCCGCAGCTTCTCCGCCCGCGCGGCGCCCTTGTCGCGTCCGGTGAGGAGGATGGCGCGGACGCCCGCGGCCTCCAGAGGGGCGGCGATGGTCTCGAAGTGCTGGCGGGCGAGGATTTCGGTCGGGGCCATCAGAGCCGATTGGCGACCAGACGCCGCCACGTCGGCCATGGCCAGCATGGCCACCACCGTCTTGCCCGAGCCGACATCGCCCTGCACCAGCCGCGTCATCCGCTCGCCCGAGGCCAGGTCGCCGCCGATCTCGGCCAGCGTGCGCCGCTGCGCGCCGGTGAGCCGGTAGTGCAGGGCGGCTTCGACGGCGTCCGACACGGCGGCGTGCGGGATGGCGGGGGCGGGCTCGGCGCGGCGGGCGGCCTTGCGCTGGGCCATGGCGAGCTGGTGGGCGAGGAGTTCGTCGAACGCCAGGCGTGCGCGCGCCGGCGCTTCGGGCAGGAGGTCCGCGTCCGACTGGGGCGCGTGCAGCCGCGCCAGCGCCTCCCGCCAGCCGGGCCAGCCCTGCTTGGCCAGCCAGGCGGGATCCTGCCACTCGTCGAGGTCGGCCGCCTTCTCCAGCGCAGCCTGCGCCAGCCGGGCGAGGGTGCGCGACGGCAGGCCCGAGGTCGCGCCGTAGACGGGCTCGACGGTGGGGATCTCCGACGCGCGCTCGGGCGGCAGCAGGTAGTCGGGGTGGGCGATCTGATTCTCGCCGTTGAACCCTTCCACCTTGCCGCTGACGGCGCGGATGGCGCCGACGGGATGGGCCGCCTTTATCCGGTCGCCGTAGGTTCGGAACCAGACGAGGTGGAGGAAGCCGGTCTCGTCGATGCAGCGCACGCGGTAGGGCGTGCGGCCGCCGCCGCCGAGGTGCGCGTCGATGCGCACGACGAAGGTCTGCGCCTCGCCCTCCACCGCCTGCGCGATGGTGCGCACGGGGCGGTCGATGACGGCGACGGGCTTGAGGAACAGCACGTCGCGCACGAGCGGTCCCGCCGCCCGCTCCACCAGCGGCGCGAGCTTCGGCCCGACGCCCTTCAGCGACGACGACGGGGCGAAGAGAGGGAAGAGCGACTCCGGACGCATCGCCTCCTTATCCGGCGCCGGGACGGCGGAGGCGAGCAGGGCTCAGCCCTTCGCGGCGTCGTAAGCAGCCAGGAGCCGCTTCCCCGCCTTCGCGCGCCACGTCCGCTCGAACAGCCGCCGCAGCTCGGCGTCGTCGCAGGGGGCGAGGCGGACCAGCACGGCGGGATAGCCACGGTAGTGGTCGGTGATGTGGAAGATCTCGGGCGCGACCTCGAGCATCATCTCGCGCTCGTCGAAGTC
>CAZZZR010000052.1:0-7520 GCA_964658605.1 uncultured Caulobacter sp.
GACGACTCGATCGTGCGCGGCACCACCAGCGTGAAGATCGTGCGCATGGTGCGCGAGGCCGGCGCCAGGGAGGTGCACCTCCGCTCGGCCAGCCCGCCCATCAAGTGGCCCGACTTCTACGGCATCGACATGCCCGACCGCGAGAAGCTGATCGCCGCCCAGAAGTCGATCGCCGAGATGCAGGAGATGCTGGAGGTCGATAGCCTGGGCTTCCTCTCCGTCGACGGCCTCTACTGGGCGATGGGAGCCGGCCCCCGCGACGACGCCCGGCCGCAGTTCACCGACCACTACTTCACCGGCGACTACCCCACCCGCCTCACCGACCGCGAGATCGCCGAGGGCCGCAACGCGCCGGTGGAGCGCCAGCTGAGCTTCCTCGTCGAGGCCTGATAGGCTGACCGAAAGCCGCGTCCCCAAGGATCGGGATCGGCGGGAGCCGCGATGGCGACGTTCGAGGCGATCATCCTCCTGCTGCTGGGCTCTGTGGCCGTCACCGCTCTGGCGCGCCGGCTGAACGCGCCCTTCCCCGTCTTCCTGGCGCTGGCGGGGGCCGGCCTGGCGTTGGCCCCCCTGGACACGCCCTTCCGGCTCGACCCGAAGCTGGCGCTGGCGTTGTTCGTCGCGCCGGTGCTGCTGGACGCGGCCTACGACACCTCGGTGCGCGACCTGCGCGCCAACTGGCGGCCGGTCGGCCTCCTCGTGCTGGTCGCGGTGGGGCTGACGACCGCCGCCGTCGCGACCGTGGCGCGGTGGCTGGAGCCCGCCCTGCCCTGGTCCGCCGCCGTAGCGCTCGGCGCCATCGTCGCACCGCCGGACGCGGCTGCCGCCACCACCGTCCTGCGGCAGGTCGGGCTGCCCCATCGGCTGAAGGTGGTGCTGGAGGGCGAGTCGCTGCTGAACGACGCCTCGGCGCTCCTGATCTACAAGCTGGCGGTGGCCGCCACCCTGGCGGGGGGCGTCTTCGACGTGCGGAGCGTGGCGCCCACTTTCGCGCTGGCGGTCGTCGGCGGCGTGGCGCTGGGCGTGGCGCTCGCCTACGCCTGGCTGTGGCTGACCCGCGGCCTGCGCGACGTGCCCAGCGCCATCATCCTGCAGTTCGTGGGCACGTTCGGCGTGTGGATCGTCGCCGACCGGCTGCAGACCTCCGCCATCCTGGCGATGGTCGCCTATGGCGTGACCGTGGCCCGCTACGCGCCCGAGCGCAGCCCGGCGCGCATGCGGGTACCCTCCTACGCCGTGTGGGAGACGGTGGTGCTGGTGCTGAACGTCATGGCCTTCGTGACGATCGGGCTGCAGCTGCGCCCCATCCTCGCCGCCGCGCCCCAGGAGCTGGTCGGGTGGAGCGTGTTCGCCGGCGCCGTGCTGGCCGCGGTGATCCTGGTGCGGATCGGCTGGGTGGTGAGCTACGGCGCGCTGGTGCGGCTGAAGAACCGTCACGTCGGCGTGGACCTCCCAGAGACCATGGCGCGCCCGACGTGGCAGGGGTCGGTGGTGATCTCCTGGTCGGGGATGCGCGGGATCATCACCCTGGCCACGGCGCTGGCCCTGCCGCAGAACTTTCCGCGGCGGGGGCTGCTGCTGTTCACCGCCTTCGCCGTCACCCTGGGCACGCTGGTGATCCAGGGCCTGACCCTGCGGCCCCTGCTGCTGGCGCTGGACCTGCACGACGACGCGCCCGTCGACCGGGAGGTACGCGAGGCGCGGGTGAAGCTGGCGCGCGCCGGTCTGGAGACGCTGGAGGGCGAGACCTCGCCCGCGGCCGAGACCTTCCGCAAGAAGCTGCGCGCCGAAGCCGAGCACGCGGATGCGGCCACCGAAGGCGACGGCCGCCCGGAGCTGGAGAGCCACCGGCTGCAGCGCCGCGTGCTCGACCGCCGCCGGGCCGCGCTCCTGGCCTTGCGGCGCGACCGGAACATCGGCGACGACGCTTTCCATCGCCTGGAGGAGGAGCTGGACATGGCCGACCTCGGCAGCCCGATCGACCCCGCCTGACGCGCGACGGCCGCTTCTAAGATTGGCCGGCGACGCTTAGGAGGAGGCATGACCGACACGCCTCCCGCCTCCCCGCCCTCGCCATTCGCCGACCGCGTCGTGCTCGTCACCGGCGCCTCGCGGGGGATCGGCTGGCACGCCGCGCTCGCCTTCGCCAAGGCCGGCGCGCAGGTGGTCGCCGCCGCGCGCACGCAGGGAGGACTGGAGGCGCTGGACGACGCGGTGAAGGCCGCGACGGGCCGCAACGCCACGCTCGTGCCCGTGAACCTTATGGACGGCGAGGCGATCGACCGGCTGGGAGCCGCCCTCTACGAGCGCTGGGGTCGGCTGGACGTGCTGGTCTCCAACGCCGGCGATGCGGGCGTCGTGACGCCGGTGGCGCACCTCGATCCGCACGTGTGGGACAAGGCGGTGGCGGTGAACATGACCGCCAACTACCGCCTGATCCGCTCCATGGACCCGCTGCTGCGCCGGGCGCAGGCCGCACGCGCGGTGTTCGTCACGTCCGGGGTCGCCGCTCGGCCCCGCGCCTTCTTCGGCGCCTACGCCGCCAGCAAGGCGGGGCTGGAGGCGCTGGTGCGCACCTATGCCGACGAGGTCGAGAACACCGCCATCCGCTGCGCCCTGGTCAACCCGGGCCCCATGCGCACCAAGATGCGCGCCGGCGCCTTCCCGGGCGAGGATCCCGCCGACCTCCCGCCGCCCGAAGCGCTGAGCCCGCTCCTGCTGGAGCTCGCGCGGGCCGATCGGCTGCCCCCGGCGCAGGTCGTGCAGTACAAGGACTGGGCGGCCGCTCAGGAAAGCTGACGGCGCGCAGGCTTGCGTCGGACGGCGGCCCTGCTCAACTGCCGGGCTGGCAGGAGCCCGTCTATGCGTCTCACCCTCGTCGCGGCGCTCGCCGCCCTCTCCATCGCGCCTCTTTCGGTAGAAGCCGCCGTTCCTGCGCCCAAGCCCGACGTCGCCACCTTCGCCGAGCTGAAGACGCCCCTCCCCTACCCCTACGACGAAAGCGCGGACGTCACGCCTGCGGCCGTCGATGCGCGCATCGCCAAGGCGAAGGCCCAGGCCCGGCGCGAGGGCAAGCTCCTGCTCATCGACCTCGGCGGCAACTGGTGCACGGACTGCCGCATCCTGGCGGGCACGATCGAGCTGGCGTCGATTAAGCGCTTCGTCGATGCCAACTACGTCGAGGTGACGGTGGACGTGGGGCGCATGGACAAGAACCTGCAGGTGCCCGGCCGCTACGGCCTGACCAAGCTCAGCGGCGTGCCGAGCGTGCTGGTGGTCGACCCCCGGAGCGACAGGCTCCTGAACAAGGACGACGTCTTCGCCCTCTCCGACGCCCGCCACATGAGCCCGCAAGCGCTGGCCGACTGGCTGGCGCGGTGGCCGGCCAGATAGGGCGCGCGGTCAGTCTTCGATCCACGCCGGGCGGCGCAACGACTTCTCCAGCGTTCGACCGTCCAGGGTCGCGATCTCGGTCGTGATGCCGAGGTCCAGCCGCATCCGGTCGTAGCCCGCCATGTGCACGATCCCCACCGGCGCGTTCGGCAGGTAGCGCTCGACCAGCGTCGCGCCGTCGGGCGTGCAGGTCCAGAACGGGCCCATGTAGTTGCAGGTCTCCGGCATCAGCTCGGCGGGCAGGCCGTCGGCATGGACGATGATCCCGAGCGCCAGTTGGTCGGACGTGAACACCCGCCCACGCGTCAGCGCCTGCGCCTGCCGCTCCCGCCACGCCGCCCAGTGCGGCGCGGTGCGGGCGAGGGCGAAGACGCCCGCGTTGAAGGTCGGCTTGTCGCCCACCTCGCGCGCCAGCTTTTCGCCCAGCCCGGCGCGGCGGGCGTTCTTGTAGAGCTGCGACTTGATCTTGGCGTAGCCGAACGCCGCCCACTCCACCGTCATGGTCACGCGGCTGTAGCGCGAGGTCTGGCTCACCACCGCCAGCCGCCCGGTCTCCGCGCCCCGGAACATCAGGTCGAGCGCCGAGACGTCCTGCACCCAGGTGTCGCCGTCCATCCAGCAGATCAGCTCGGCGTCGGGCAGGTGCTGGTCGAGGAAGGTGCGGCTGGTCAGCACCTTCAGGTGCTCGCGGCCCCGCACGCGGGAGGGCGCGATGTCGAACCCCCACCCGACCTCCAGGATACGGGCTGCGTAGCGGGTCGCCAGCGTGGACTTCTGCTCAGGGGTCAGGCCGCCGTCGATCACCACTAGGCCGAGCGCCTGCGCGTCGCGGAAGGCGCGCAGCGACTGGGCCAGCTCCTCGATCAGGGGGAAGTAGCCGGCGTCCCCGCCGGTGACGACGACGCGTTCGGTCATGCGTTGGCGTTAGACCACGCCGGCGGCCCACGCAAAGCCCTGGCGCCCCTCAGAGCGGCTTGAATCCCTTCGACAGCCACCACGCGAAAGCTATGGCTACGAACGCCGACAGCAGGAAGCGCAACGGCCCGGCGGGGGTCATCGGCGCATCGCCCGTCTCGCCCTTGCGAGAGCCTGTGATCATGGGCGTGACGAGGTTGTCGCGCCGGACGAAAAGATAGAACACCGCCGCCGCCACGTGGACTGCCACGATTGCGAGCAGGACGTTGAACACCAGCTCGTGCCGGTGGGCCAGGATGCGCCCGGTGTGGAAGCTGACCCGGTCGGCCATGGGCCCGGACTCCAGGCCGTCGGTGTCGACCGCGAACAGGCCGAGCCCCACCTGCACCACCAGGAGGCCCAGCATCACCAGGACGCTCCAGCCGCCGAGCGGATTGTGGCCCACGCGGAAGCGCCCTCCTCCGCGCTCCCGCAGCCCCCGCACGTAGGCGACCACCGCCACCGGTCCCCGCACGAAGCTGGAGAACCGCGCGGTGGAGGAGCCGAGCACGCCCCACAGCAGCCGGAACACGATGAAGCCGGCCATGGTGTAGCCCGCCCAGCGGTGCCACAGGAGGTGCCCCGCCTTGCCGCTCCACCACTGGAAGGCGAACAGGAGCGCGACGGCCCAGTGCGTGACCCGCACCGGCAGATCCCAGATCCGGACGCGCCCCTCCCGGGGCGCGGACAGGACGGTCAAGCGCCTACTGCTCGTCCTTGGCCTTGAACTGGTCGTGGCAGGTTTTGCAGGCCCCCCCGAGCTTGGGGACGCCGGCCTGGATCGCGGCCACGTCGCCCTTCTGGGTCAGGGCGTAGAAGGCGGCGGCCTGGACCTTGAAGTTGTCGGCGGCCTTGGCGAAGTCCTGCGGCTTGGACCAGATCTCGGGCTTGGCGGCGGTCTTCACGCCGTCCCCGATGCCCGTGCCCTTCGGGAACCAGGTCGGGACCTGCGGCGCGAGATCGTCGATCGCCTTGGCGTAGCCCTGCAGCGCGGGGAGCGAGGGTGCGGGCTTCTTCGCCTCGTCGTTGATGGCTTTGAAGTTCTTGCCGATGGTCTTGTAGTGCTCCATCCGCGCCTTGACGATCTCGGCGTTGGTGGCGGCCAAGGCGGAGCCGGCCGCAAGGGCCGCGACGAGGGCCGCGGCCGGTATCAGGCTGGTCAGACGCTTCATACGATGTCCTCACGCGGCCGAACGGACGGCCCTCCCACTATGCCGAACGCCCGACACGCCGCAACGCCTCAGCGCCCCAGGTGCTGGTCGAACCAGTTCATGATGCGGGCGCTGAGGTCCTTGTTGTGCTCGGGACTGCGGATGCCGTGGCCCTCGCCCTCGTAGACGACGAGGCTCGTCTCCACGCCCATCGCCTTGAGGCCGTGCCAGAACTGGATCGACTGGTCGGGCGGGCATTCGATGTCGCGCTCGCCGACATAGATGAAGGTCGGCGTCCTGGCGGCGTGGATGTAGCGGATGGGTGAGAGCTTGTCGTAGATCTTGGGGTCGTCGTAGGCGCTGGCCCCGAAGTAGGGGATCATCCATTGGTCGATCCCGTTCTCGCCGTAGTAGCTGACCCAGTCGGCGATCCCGGCGCCCGCCACCGCGGCCTTGAAGCGGTCGGTATGGGTCACTCCCCACATGGTCATGAACCCGCCGTAGCTGTGGCCATAGAGGCCCAGCCGCTTGTCGTCGATCGGCGCGACCTTCTCCGCCGCGTCCACCCCGGCCAGGATGTCGCCCAGGTCCGCGCCGCCGAAGTCGCGGCGGTTGAGCTGCACGAACGTCTCGCCCTGGCCGTAGGACCCCCGCGGGTTGGGCTGGAAGACGTAGTAGCCGCGATCGATCAGCGCCTTCACCGGCCCCCGGCCGACGAAGCCCGGCGTCACCGCCGCGGCCGGTCCGCCGTGCACCAGGACGATCATGGGGTAGGTCTTGCCCGGCGCAGGCGAGGCGGGGCCGAGCAGCCAGCCCTGCACCTCCTGCCCGTCGTGACGCCACTCGACGTTGCGGACGGAGACTCCCGCCGCGAGGGCGTCGTTGTCGTGGGTGATCGCATGCGCGCCGTCCGGGCCGTGAACCGCGATCCGGGGTGCGGTGGTGAAGTCCTGCACCGCCGCCGCCGCCGTGCGGCCGTCGGCGCTGAGGCTGAAGTGGCCGTCGCCGGCCGAGAAGCTCATCGGCCCCTTCTGCAGCACCGTGACCTGGCCGCTGGCGGGATCGATCGCCGTCGCGGCGGTGTCGGCGCCGATCAGCGCGCTGGCGCGCACGACCCCGCCCCGCCAGACGAGCGAGGTGAAGGTGCCGCGATAGCCTGACGTGACATCGCGCGGTTCGCCCCCCGCCGCCGGCACGGTCCAGACGTCGCCGCCGACGGAGCCGAAGTCGCTCATCAGCCCGCCGATGAAGGCCACCGTCTTCCCGTCGGGCGAGACGCGCGGATCGTTCATCTGGACCTTGGGCGCGGCGATCACGCGCTCGGACCCGTCGAGCCCGAAGCGCTCGAGCTTGGCGACCCACCAGTTGTTGTCGCCGTCGCCCTTGGCCGCCGTGCCGACGAAGGCGCGCCCATCGGGCGTCCAGTCGTATTCGTAGACGAAGGTGTCGGCCGGCGAGACCATCTTCAGCGGGCCGCCCGACGCCGGCGCGACGGCGATGCGCTGCTCGTCCACTGCCGAGTCGCTGAACTCGCCCACCCGCGCGGCTCCGGCCTGGGTGGCGCCGGTCAGCTTGTGCGGGTTCTCGACGACGAGCGCCGCCAGCGTCGCACCGTCCGCCGACCAGCGGGGCGCCTGCATCACCCCCTTCAACGTCGCGACCACGCGGGTCGCCGCCGGGCCGTCACGCCCGGCGGCGGCCACCACGAGCGAGGCCGAGCCGCCGTCGGTCGCGGTCTCCACGAACGCCAGCCGCGTCCCGTCCGGCGACCAGGCCAGGCCTCCGTAGCGGCACTTGCCCGTGCACGGGTCCATCGTCCGCAGAACCGCTCCGTCGCGGGCGGAGCGCACGACGATCTTCGCTCCAGCCGCCTCGCCATAGGCGCCCCCGCCGTCGACCGAGGCGACCTTGGAGGCGTCGGGCGAGATCACGACGCCCGCGTAGCTCCTGACCGGGGACCCGCTCGCCGCCGCCGCCTTCGCCTCGGCGGGCGACGTCTTCTTCGGGAGCGGCGATGCCTGG
>CAZZZR010000052.1:7530-11907 GCA_964658605.1 uncultured Caulobacter sp.
GCGAGCGCGACGGCGGACAGCATCATGGAGCGGCGGATCCCTGGCGTCTTCGGTGTAAGGCCGGCGACTGAACACCACGACCATCGGCCGGTCCAGCGCCGGAGCGCCTGCGGTCCGCAACACCGCGCAACGGAGCGTGTCTTCCGCCCGCGCACGCATGGCCTTAAGCCCCGCCCCCATGACGACCGAGACCCCCGCGCCCCCTCCCCTGGCCTTCATCGACCTCAAGGCGCAGCGCCGTCGCCTAGGAGACCGGGTCGACGCCGCGATCGCGCGGGTCCTCGACCACGGCGGCTTCGTCATGGGGCCGGAGGTGGCGCGGTTCGAGGCGGAGCTCGCCGCCTTCGGACGCGCGGAGCACGTGCTCTCCTGCGCCAATGGCACCGAGGCGATCGTGCTGCCCCTGATGGCCTGGGGTCTGCGCCCGGGCGACGCGGTGTTCTGCCCCTCGTTCAGCTTCGCCGCCACCGCCGAGGTCGTGCCGTGGCTGGGCGCGACGCCGGTGTTCGTCGACGTGCTGCCGGACACCTACGGCATGGACCCGGCGCACCTGGAGCGCGCGATCGAAGAGGTGGAGGCCAAGGGCGAGTTGAAGCCGCGCGTGGTCATCGCCGTCGACCTGTTCGGACAGCCCGCCGACTACCCCGCCATCGCCGACATCTGCCGGCGCCACGGCCTGAAACTGATCGCCGACTCGGCCCAGGGCTTCGGCTCCACCCTGCACGGGGATCACCCGCTGAAGTGGGCCGACGTGACCACCACCAGCTTCTTCCCCGCCAAGCCGCTGGGCGCCTACGGCGACGGCGGCGCGGTGCTGACCGACGACGGCGACCTGATCGAGCTGCTGCGCTCGCTCCGCAACCACGGCGCGGGGGCGGACAAGTACGACAACGTGCGCATCGGCATGAACTGCCGCCTGGACACGATCCAGGCCGCGATCCTCCTGGAGAAGCTGGCCGTCTTCCCTGAGGAGATCGAGACCCGCAACCGCGTCGCCGCCCGCTACGCCGAGCGGCTGGACGGCCTGGTGCGCACGCCCACCGTGATCGCGGGCGGCGTCTCCACCTGGGCGCAGTACACGGTCGAGCACCCCGAGCGCGACCGGCTGATGGCCGCGCTGAAGGCGGACGGCGTGCCCACCGCCGCCTACTACCCCAAGCCGATCCACATGCAGTCGGCCTACCGCAGCTTCCCGCTGGGCGGGAACGGCCTGCCGGTGACGGAGGAGAAGGCGGGCCTGGTCTTCAGCCTGCCCATGCACCCCGACCTGGACGAGGCGCAGCAGGACCGCGTGGTGGAGGCGCTCAGGCGGGCGGTTGCAGGTTGAGGCGCGGCAGGTCGGCGGGCTTCAGCCGAAGTCCTGGAAGAGCCTCTGGCGTCAGCTGGTCCTCGTACGTCTTGACCACGACGTCGCCATAGCCGCCAACGCCAGGGCGGGTATGCACGTGGACGAGCCGGCGAGGGATGTCGAAAACCCAGTATTCCCGCACTTCAAAGCGGGCATAGAGCTCGGCCTTGCGTCGCAGGTCGTAGCTTTGGGTGGTGTCGGAAAGCTCGACCGCCAGGACGATGTCGGCGCCCCGCGCCGTCGCCGCCGGCATGGAGGCCGGCAACACGTAGAGGTCCGGCTCCGGGGCATTATCCTCGGCCAGGCGGAGCGTCGCGTCGGGGGCCAGTTCGTAGTCCGCGGGAAGGTTGCGGACGAACCACTGGTTCAGGCCGATTTTGTGATCGACGTGCGGGCCGCCCTCGCTCGCCATCTGGATCAGATCTCCATCGATCAACTCGACCCGGGCGTCAGGCGGGATGAGCCCGACGCGCATCATCTCCTCCACATCAGCGATCGTGAACCTCACGCGCGAGGGTTCCGTGCGCGTCCGGATAGGGCTGAGCGCGTTCATGGGCGGCACACTACATGAAGCCGGCCATTCCAGGGAGCCCGACATGCCCGACTCCGCCGTCCCGACCCACCGTTCGCCCTCGGGCTTCGACCTGACCCCGCCCTCCGCCGCGGAGCGGCGCGAGTTGGAGTCCACGCTCAGCCGCGAAGAGGCGCACGTGCTGCTGAGCCACGGCACGGAGGCGCCCTTCTGCGGCGTGCTCCTGGGCGAGAAGCGCGCGGGCGCGTTCGACTGTCGGCTCTGCGGCCTGCCCCTCTTCCGCTCGGCGGAGAAGTTCGAGAGCGGCACCGGCTGGCCCTCCTTCACCACGCCCTACGACCCGGCGCACCTCAAGCTGATCGAGGACAACAGCTACGGCATGAAGCGGGTGGAGACGGTCTGCGCCCGCTGCGGCAGCCACCAGGGCCACGTCTTCCCCGACGGGCCGCCGCCCTCCGGCCTGCGCTACTGCATCAACTCGGTGGCGCTGACCTTCACGCCGCAGGGCGAGCCCTTCCCCGACCCGCTGCACCGCGGCGAGGCGGACATCGAGGCGGCGACCGGGACGTGAGCTGCTTCACGCCCCGCTAACCACGCGGCTAAGCGGCTCCGCAACGGGTGCGGGCGCAAGGTGGCGGCATGAGCGCCCTAGCCCTGCCCTTTTCCGCGGTCTCTGGCCCGGCGTTCACGCCGCCCCTGATCGAGGACGCGCTGGAGGGGGCGGTCGAGCTGATCGCCATGACCTTTCCGGCGGGCGAACTCAGCGTGCTGGAGGCGGGCGGAGGCGCGGTGACGGCGCTCTCGGCGCTCCGCGGCGCGCGGTTCACCGCCATCGACATCAGCCCTGAACAGCTCGAGCGGAACGGCTGGGCGCAGACGCGGCTCCTGGGCGACCTGCAGACCTTCGACGCCTATCCCGAAACCTATCAGGTGGTCGTCTGCCGCGACGTCCTGGAGCACCTGGACGATCCGCAGGCCGCGCTGAACAACCTCTTGGGCGCGCTGGCGGCCGGCGGCCTGCTGATGGTCTCCGGCCCGATCCCCACCTCGTTCAAGGGGCTGGTCACCAAGCTGACGCCCCATGCCCTGCACGTCGCCTACTACCGCCACGTCCTAAAGGAGCCGCACGCGGGCGAGCCAGGCAGGCTGCCGTTCAAGGCGCACCTGAACCTGTCGGTGGGGCCCGAGGGCCTGAAGGCGGCGGCGCAGGCGGCCGGGATGTCCCTGGTCTACGAGGCGCTGACGCCGCCCTCCTGGGCGCTGGAGCAGATGCGGCGCATCAGCCCGCTGCTCTCCGGCGCCTACCAGGCGGCCATGTGGGGGCTGCGCGTGCTGAGCCTTGGCCTGTGGCGGCCCGACCTGTCCGACATGGTGCTGGTGTTCCGCCGCGACTGACGCCTCAGCGGATGGGAGACAGGCCCCGCTCGCCCATGGTCCTCCACCGCGCCTCGACCGCCGCCTGCAGGTCGCCGGGCGCGCCCCGGCGTTCGAGCGACAGGCCCTGCAGCACCACCTTGGGGCCGGCGAACAGGCCACCCTTCTCGACGCGGTAGCCCAGCCGGTAGAGCGAGCGGTCGGCGCGGGTCTCGCCGTCTTCGATGTAGCTCGTCTCCACGCCTACCGGCAGGGCGCCCTCGCCTTCCGCCGGGCCGCCCGACGCCTTGGCCGCCTTGACCAGGCCGGAGACGATCCAGGCGCGGTCGATCTGCGGCTGGGCGGCGGCCACCTCCATCGGGTGGTCGAGCACGGCGTCCGGGAACCGATAGCGCTGGCTCTGCACCGCCTGCTGCGGCCGCATGGGAGAGAGCGTCACCCGCGACCCGTCGGCGGCGGCCGTCCCGGTCAGCACGAGCGCGGCCCGCGCGGCCTCGACCCGGCTCTCCTGCGTGCGCTCGACCCGCGCGTCCTGCCGCTCGCGCCGGGAGTCGAGATAGCCGAGGAGCGCGACACCGAGCGCGCAGACGCCCACGATCTCGCCCACGGTGATCCAGCGCCGGCGCCACCACGCCGCCTTGCGCTCGGCGGCGGTCTGCGCGGGCGGCGACGCGATCGGGGCGTCAAGGGGCGGTTCGGACATGGCGGGAGCCTTCTAGCCGCGTCGGGACCGCCGGGGCAGCCCCACCAACATGAACGCCAGCTTTCGCGGGCGTCAGGCCCGGTTCAAAGGCCGGGGTCCATAACCTCCCTCAAGCGACGGGGAGCGGATGTCCCACTCCCTCAACCGCCCGACGAAACACCCTTGAAGGAGGGGCGGAGACGATGATCAAGACGAGCACATTCGGCAAGCTGGCCCTGGTGACCGCCACCATCGGCGCGCTGGCGGTCCCCGCCGCCGCCAACGCCATGGACCGTCGCGGCGAGCACGCCCTGATCGGCGGCCTCCTCGGCGCGGCGGCGGGAGGCCTGATCGGCGGCGACGCCACCGGCGCTCTGGTCGGCGCGGGCGCCGGCGCCTTCCTGGGCGCGGCCACCACCCGCGACCACTACCGCGGCGGCT
>CAZZZR010000053.1:0-11798 GCA_964658605.1 uncultured Caulobacter sp.
GGCGAGCACCTTGTCGAACACGTCCTGGTCGCCCGGGTGCTTCAGGTCCTCGCGGAAGACCGCGGTGACGTAGTCGCCGAGCTCCCGGTCCACGAGCCCCAGCTTCTCGCCCGCCCACTCGGCCAACAGGCGGTCGCGCCGCGCCTGCGCCTTGAAGGCCATCTCCTCGTCGTGGGCGAACTTGCTCTCGAACCCGCGCTCGCGGTCGTCGAAGGTCGTCAATTCTGTCCTCCCGGGGTCGTCGCGAGCGCTGGAGTTTCCTCGCGCACGTCGTGGAATTTGCTGTAGTCGATCGTCCAGCGTCCCGTCCCGTCCGTCGGCGGCGTCACCACGTCGACGAAGTGCCGGTTCCAGACGATCTCGTCGGCGACGTAGGAGTGGCGGCCGTGCACCCGCTGCGACGAGGTCTCGTCGATGCCGGCCACGGTGACGAGGAACTCGGCGCCGATCTCGCGCAGCGCCGCGTCGTCCATCCCGTGGATGGGACTGTCGGGATCGATCGGGTGCATGATCGTCCAGGAGATGGCGAACAGCGGCGAGCGCGCCCGGCGCAGGCGCATCTCCTCGAACACCCGGATGCCCACACCCTCCTGCGTGATCAGCCGCCGGGCCAGGGTCAGGGTGGCTTCGGCCTCCAGGATCTGGTTGGCGCGCTGGTTGGCGGCGCGGAACATGAGCGTGCGCTTGCCTTCGAAGTCGGCGACCACCGCGACGTTGGAGAACAGCATCCGGGCGGTGGGGCGCGACACCCGCGAGAAGATCAGCCCGGTGAGCACCGCGGTCAGGAAGATCGAGGTGAAGGCCTCGGTCGTCACCAGCGCGTTCACGTAGCCGTCGTGCGGCGACAGGGCGCCGTAGCCGATGGTCCCGAGCGTCTCCACGCTGAAGTTGAAGGCGTCCACGAAGCTGTGCGGCCGCCCGCCCGCGAGCCCTTGCGTGTCGGGCCAATAAGCCAGCGCGAACAGGAGGTTCACGCCGAGATACACGCCCGCCATGGTCGCCACGAAGGCGGACCACGTCATAGTGAGCAGGTAGTGGTAGACGTCGCGCCAGTCGTCCTTGGGGCCGCCCCGCACCACGAAGTTGCGGCGCGCGCCGTCGGTGCGCACGATGCGGGCGAGCTCGGCCTTTCTGAAGGCGTCCAGGTCGGGGGCGTCGTCGGCCATGCGTGCTTGAGCTTAGCGGGCGCGCCCGGCGGGGGCGAGACCGCGTTGCGCCAAAAGCGTCGTTCCGCTAGTGAGAGCCCGCCCCTATATGGCCCTCGTCCCGCGAGTCGGAGCCGCGTCGCCTCACCGTCGACGCGGCCTTGAGCCGTTTCCGCTCCCGATCGCGTGGCCGCTCGGAGTCCGCCACGTCCATGACCCGCCGCAAGAAGATATACGAAGGCAAGGCCAAGATCCTTTACGAGGGTCCCGAGCCCGGCACGCTGGTGCAGTACTTCAAGGACGACGCCACCGCCTTCAACGCGCAGAAGAAGGCGGTGCTGGAAGGCAAGGGCGTGATCAACAACCGCATCAGCGAGTACATCATGACTCGCCTGAACGCGATCGGCGTCCAGAACCACTTCATCCGCCGCCTGAACCTGCGCGAACAGCTGATCAAGGAGGTGGAGATCATCCCGCTGGAGGTGGTCTGCCGCAACGTCGCCGCCGGCAGCCTCGCCACCCGGCTGGGCCTGGAGGAGGGCGCCCCGCTGCCCCGCTCGATCATCGAGTTCTACTACAAGGACGACAAGCTCGGCGATCCGATGGTGACCGAGGAGCACATCACGGCCTTCAACTGGGCCACCACGCAGGACATCGACGACATCCTGGCCATGACGCTCAGGGTCAACGACTTCCTCTCCGGCATGTTCGGCGCCGTCGGCATCACGCTGGTCGACTTCAAGCTTGAGTATGGCCGCGTCTGGGACAACGACGACTTCAGCCACCTGATCCTGGCCGACGAGATCAGCCCCGACTGCTGCCGACTGTGGGACACCGTCACCAAGGAGAAGCTGGACAAGGACCGCTTCCGCCGCGACCTCGGCGACGTCATCGAGAGCTACACCGAGGTCGCCCGGCGCCTCGGGATCATGAAGGAGATGCCCACCGTGATCCAAGGAGGCGTGGCCTGATGCGCGCGACCGTCGTGGTGTTCCTGAAGCCCGGCGTGCTCGACGTGCAGGGCAAGGCGATCGAAGGCGCTCTGGCGGGGCTGGGCTTCGACGGCGTGACGAACGCCCGAGTCGGCCGCATCATCACCCTCGACGTGGACGCTCCCGACAAGGCGGGGGCGGAACAGAAGGTGCGCTCGATGTGCGACCGGCTCCTGGCGAATGCGGTGATCGAGACCTACAGGATCGAGCTGTCGTGACGGGCCGCCCGCTTCTCGCCGCCGCCCTGGCTGCGGCGTTCGGGCTGGGCGGATGCGGGCATGTGCATGTGCCCTACCTGCCGGGGGACCGCCCCTTTGAAACGGGCGCCGCCGACGACCGGGGCGCGGACCGCCGCGTCGATCCCGTGCAGACCCGCCATCCCGTCGCCGTCGGCAGCCGCCCGCCCTGCAAGTTCGGCGGCAAGCGCTGCCCGCCCTGGGAACGCGCCTGGCCGGCGAACCCGGGGGCCGCTCCGGCCGACAAGGTGACGGAGACCGGACAAGTGGTTCCAGCCAAGGCTGGCGCGCATTGAAATCCGCCGTCGTCGTCTTTCCCGGCTCCAACTGCGACCGCGATTGCGCCGTCGCCATCGCGCGGTCCACGGGCTCCGCCCCGCAGATGATCTGGCACGCCGACACCGAGCTGGACGACAGGCTGGACCTGATCGTGCTGCCCGGCGGCTTCTCCTACGGCGACTACCTGCGTGCGGGCGCCATGGCGGCGCAGTCTCCCGTGATGAAGGCGGTGGCGGCCGCTGCCGAGCGTGGGGTGGCTGTAGTCGGCGTCTGCAACGGCTTCCAGATCCTATGCGAGGCGGGGATGCTGCCGGGCGCGCTGCTGCGCAACGCCCGGCTGAGATACGTCTGCAAGGCGGTGACGCTGCAGATCGCCAACGCCCAGACGCGCTTCACCTCCGCCTTTGGGGAGCGCCGCGAGGCGACCATGACGGTCGGGAACGGCGAGGGGAACTTCTACGCCGACGAGGAGACCCTGGACCGGCTGGAAGGCGAGGGCAGGGTGGTGTTCCGCTACCGGGACAACCCCAACGGCTCGGCGCGGGGGATCGCCGGGATCGTCAACGCGCGCGGCAACGTGCTGGGCCTCATGCCCCACCCCGACCGGGCGTTCGAATCCGAGCTCGGCTCGGCGGACGGCGCACTCCTGTTCCAGAGCGTCGCCGCCGCGGCCTAGCCTCCCCTGCCGCCGGTGCTAAGCTTCCCCGAAAAGGTGGGAGGACGGCATGAAGCGGTTTATGGCGGTGGTGCTTGCGGGGGTGGCCCTGATGGGCGCTCCGGTCCGGGCGGCGTGGGCGCAGCCGCTCGACGCTCCGAAGGACGCCCTCTCCGACCCCTCGCTGAAGGCGTCGCAGGTGATCGCCTTCATCGGGCTTAAGCCGGGGGATCGGGTGGCCGACGTGGTCTCCGGCCGCTTCGTCCGCGCGCTGAGCGGCGCGGTCGGGCCGACGGGCAAGGTCTACGCCTGGATGCCGGCGGAGGTGATCAAGGCGCATCCGGAGGTTCTGCCGTTGGTCCAGGCGATCCCCGCGCAACCGGCCTATGCGAACGTGACGCTGCTCACCGCGGCGATCGACTCCGCACCCTTGCCGCAAGGGCTGGACTCGGTGTTCATCCGCCAGAACTACCATGACCTGCACGACAAGTTCATGGGCCCGGCGGACGTGCCGGCGTTCAACCGCGCGGTGTTCAAGGCGCTGAAGCCAGGCGGGGTCTATGTGGTGCTGGACCACGCCGCGGCTCCCGGCTCCGGCCTGCGCGACACCGACACCCTGCACCGCATCGATCCCGCCGCCGTCAAGGCCGAGGTCGCCGCCGCCGGTTTCATCTTCGACGGCGAGAGTCCGCTCCTCGTCAATCCGGCGGACGATCACACCAAGATGGTGTTCGATCCGGCGATCCGCGGCAGGACCGACCAGTTCCTGTATCGCTTCAAGAAACCGCGATAAGGAGAAGTCGCCGATCAGGCCTCGTCTTGCGAGGCTTCAGCAGCTTCCGCGATCAAGGCGTCTTCGCCACATTCATAGGCGTAGACGATGATGTCCATGGCTGGCCGTCGCGTTCTCCCCGGGTCTGCGCCCGGATGGGAAGAGACGTTTGCGCCAGGCGTTGGTACGCGCCACGCGACGCGACGCCACAGCCGAGGCCGCCTCAGCTCGGATGCGCTTCCGTCTCGTCCTCGGCCGAGCCCTGGCCCGATCCGTCCTGAGGAGCCCAGCCGCGGCGGCGCAGCGCGTCGACAGCCTCGTCTGAACCCTCTTCAAGCTCGCCCGGCGCGAGTTCGCCGTCGAGCACCGCGTCGTCCGAGAGGCCGGGTCCGGTTTCCGCCACGGTGTCGTCGAGCGGACGCGCGCTGGGTCCGTCGGCCGTGGTCACGTCGTCCCCTGATCCGCAGAGCCGGACCGCGACATCGCCCGGTTGGCCGCCGTCGTCTTCGGTCCCTGCCCCGGGTCGCGGGCGTGACCCTCGCGGTCGTTGTGGGTGCGGCCCTGCTGCGCGCCGCCGCCGAGTGCGTCGTCGTCCTCGAGCTCGGCGTAGTCGCCGACCTCGCCGGCGGCCGGCGCGGCGAGCGTGGCGTCGCCTACCTTTCCGGCGGCGTAGCTGCGCGGCTCGGAGCGGGTGGAGGCGTGCTGCTCGCGACCCACGTCGTTGGGCGCGGTCTCCTCGGTGACCGCGTTTTGCGCGGTCGCCTTGGTCGAGTCGGTACGGCCGTGCGGCATGGCTAGATTCCCTCTCCGTCTTCCTCTTCCTCGTCGTCCGGTTCATCGGCGGCCGCGGCGGGCTCGGTGGCGTCGCGCTGCAGGCCGAGGTCCTCCGCGCCCATGCCCAGCCCCTGCTGGCGCCCGCGCGTGACCTGGACGGGCGTGGGATTATAGGCGGTGTCCGGCGCGCCGTCGGTGTCGTCGGCGGGACCGAGGTCGTCGTAGTCGCCGGGCTTGGGGGCGTCGGCCATGGGGGCGTCTCCTGTCGAAAGGGGTCGCCTCTTCAACCCCTCGCGGCCGCCCGCCGTTCCGACTCCGCTTGCGATGCGCTAGGACGCCCGCAGCATGGACGCCGCCCCGAAGACCTCAGCCGACCTCGCCGCCGAATATGGCCTGAAGCCTGACGAATACGCTGTCATCCTCGACCGCCTGGGCCGCGAGCCCTCGCCGGTGGAACTGGGCGTGTTCAGCGTGATGTGGAGCGAGCACTGCTCCTACAAGTCGAGTCGCATTCACCTGCGGAAATTCCCCACCACCGGCCCCCGCGTGATCTGCGGGCCGGGCGAGAACGCGGGCGTGGTCGACATCGGGGGCGGGCAGGCGGCCATCTTCAAGATGGAGAGCCACAACCACCCCAGTTTCATCGAGCCCTACCAAGGCGCGGCGACCGGCGTCGGCGGCATCATGCGCGACGTCTTCACCATGGGCGCCAGGCCCATCGCCCTGCTCAACGCGCTGCGCTTCGGTTCGCCGGAGCATCCGCGCACGCGCAGCCTGGTGGCGGGCGTGGTGGCGGGGATCGGCGGCTACGGCAACTGCGTCGGCGTTCCCACCGTGGCGGGCGAGACGGAGTTCCACCGCGGCTACGACGGCAACATCCTGGTCAACGCCATGTGCATCGGCCTGGCCGACGCGGACAAGATCTTCTACTCGGCCGCGCCTGCGCCGGGGCTGCCCGTGGTCTACTTCGGCTCCAAGACGGGCCGCGACGGCATCCACGGCGCCACCATGGCCAGCCAGGAGTTCGACGAGGCCAGCGACGAGAAGCGCCCCACCGTGCAGGTCGGCGACCCCTTCGCCGAGAAGCTCCTGATCGAGGCCACGCTGGAGCTGATGGCCACCGGCGCGGTCGCCGCGATCCAGGACATGGGGGCGGCGGGCCTGACCTCGTCCTCGGTCGAGATGGCGGGCAAGGGCGGCGTCGGCATCAAGCTGGACCTGGACGCCGTGCCCCAGCGCGAGGAGGGCATGACCGCGTACGAGATGATGCTCTCGGAAAGCCAGGAGCGGATGCTCGCCATCCTCAAGCCCGGCCGCGAGGCCGACGGACGGCGCGTGTTCGAGAAGTGGGGATTGGACGCCGCCGTCATCGGCGTCACCACCGACACCGGCCGCATGGTGCTGAAGCACAAGGGCGAGACGGTCGCCGACGTGCCGCTCGCTCCCCTGTTCGACGACGCGCCCCTCTACGACCGCCCTTGGACCGAGCCGCCGAAGCGCCCGCGCCTCGATTCCGCCGACGTCCCCGCCCCCGCCTCTCCCGGCGAATGGCGGGAGGCGGTGCTGAAGCTGGTGGGCGGGCCGGACGGCTCGTCCAAGCGCTGGCTCTGGGAGCAGTACGACCGCCACGTCATGGCCGACACCCTGGCCGACAGCGCCACCGGCGCCGACGCCGGCATCGTGCGCGTGCACGGCACCAAGAAGGCGCTCGCCACCACCAGCGACGTCACCCCCCGCTACGTTCAGGCCGACCCTTACGAGGGCGGCAAGCAGGCGGTGGCCGAGGCCTACCGCAACCTCTGCGCCGTGGGCGCCGAGCCCATCGCCATCACCGACAACCTGAACTTCGGGAACCCCGAGCGCCCGGAGATCATGGGCCAGATCGTCCGCGCCATCGACGGCATGGCCGAAGCCTGCCGCGCGCTCGACTTCCCCGTCGTGAGCGGGAACGTGAGCCTCTACAACGAGACCAACGGCGCTGCGATCCCGCCCACGCCTACGGTGGGCGCGTTGGGGCTACTGAACGACTCCAGCGTCCGCGCCGCCTTCGCCTGGGTGGGGCCCGGCGAACGGCTGGCGCTGATCGGTGCCACCCGCGGCGAACTCGGCGCATCGCTCTACCTGCGCGAGGTCCATGGCCGCGAGGACGGCGCGCCGCCGCCCGTCGACCTCGCCGCCGAGCGCGCCGCTGGCGAGCTGGTGCGCAAGCTCGTGGCCGACGGCGTCACCCGCGCCGTGCACGATCTTTCGGACGGCGGCCTGGTGGTCACGGCGGCGGAAATGGCGTTGGCCTCCGGCGTCGGCCTGCACCTCACCGCCCCAGAAGGCCCGCCGACCCACGCCGCGCTCTTCGGCGAGGACCAAGCCCGCTATCTCGTCGCGCTGTCCGAGGACCGTCTCGATGCGTTGGACGAGGCGGCGGCGGCCGCAGGCGTCCCCTACGCCCTGGTCGGCCGCGCCGGCGGCTGCGAACTGGCCCTGGCGGCGTCTGACGGCGCGGAGCTCGCCGCCATCGACATCGCGGACCTTCGCGCCGCCCACGAAGGCTGGCTGCCCAGGTTCATGGGCGACCCGCCGCCCGCAGCGGACTGACAGCGCAGCGGCCCTCGCGGAGGGGGGCGATCAGCCCAGGTCGCCGAAGACGCGCCGGAACACCGTGTCGACGTGCTTGAAGTGGTAGGCGTCGTCGAAGACCGCCTCCAGCTCGGCGTCGGCCAGCAGCGGGCGCACCTCCGGATCGGCTTTCAGGAAGTCGAGGAAGCGGCCCTCGCCGCGCCAGACCTTCATCGCGTTGCGCTGCACCGCCGCGTAGCTGTCCTCGCGGCTCATGCCCTTCTGCGTCAGCGCCAGGAGCACCCGCTGGCTGTGCACGAGGCCGCCCAGCCGGTCGAGGTTCCGGCGCATGTTGTCCGGGTAGACCGTCAGCCGCTCCATCAGCCCGGCCAGCCGGCGCAGGGCGAAGTCGAGGTGGACGGTGGCGTCCGGCCCGATACCGCGCTCGACGCTGGAGTGGCTGATGTCGCGCTCGTGCCAGAGAGCCACGTCCTCCAGCGCCGGGACCACGGCGGAGCGCACCAGCCGGGCCAGGCCGGTCAGGTTCTCGCTCAGCACCGGGTTGCGCTTGTGGGGCATGGCGGAAGAGCCCTTCTGGCCGGGATCGAACGCCTCCTCCGCCTCCAGCACCTCGGTGCGCTGCAGGTGGCGCACCTCGGTCGCCAGCCGCTCGATGGAGGACGCCACCACCGCGAGCGCGGCGAAGAAGGCGGCGTGGCGGTCGCGGGGGATGACCTGGCTGGAGACGGGCTCCACTCGCAGGCCGAGCTTCTCGGCGACGTGCTCCTCCACCCTGGGATCGACGTTGGCGAAGGTGCCGACGGCGCCCGAGATGGCGCAGGTGGCGATCTCGAACCGCGCCATGGCCAGCCGTTCGCGCGCCCGCACGAATTCGGCGTAGTGGCCGGCGAGCTTGAGACCGAAGGTGGTCGGCTCGGCGTGGATGCCGTGGCTGCGGCCGACGGTGGGCGTGTCCTTGTGCTCGAAGGCGCGGCGCTTCAGGGCGGCGAGCACCAGCTCCACGTCCTCCAGCAGGAGGTCGGCGGAGCGGGTGAGCTGGACCGACAGGCAGGTGTCCAGCACGTCGCTCGACGTCATGCCCTGGTGCAGGAAGCGCGCCTCGGGGCCGACGACCTCCGACACGTGGGTCAGGAAGGCGATGACGTCGTGCTTGGTGGTGCGCTCGATCTCGTCGATGCGCTCGGCGTCCCACTCCGCATCCTTGCCCTTGGCCCAGATGGCGGCGGCGGCGTCCTTGGGGATCACGCCGAGCTCGGCCATGGCGTCGGCGGCGTGGGCCTCGATCTCGAACCAGATCTTGTAGCGGGTCTCCGGCGACCAGATGGCGGCCGCCTCGGGGCGGGCGTAGCGCGGGATCATGGGCGGCTTGTCCTTCGCCAGGAACATTCGCTTGGCGGGCGAGACCGGCGGCGAAACGGCGCGCGGCGTGCGAGGGCTTGCACAAGACGGGCGCCCACGTGTCAAGCTGGGACGCCGCTCTCGGGAGCCGCCATGGCCTGCGCCAAGACCGGATCGGGAATTGCGATGGCGATGCTGGCGCTGGCGGGAGTCGCCGTCGCGCAGGATGCGCCTCAGGGCGCGCATCCCGGCGAGTGCTACGGCCGCGCCCGCCTGCCGGCCGAAACCCACGTGTGGCGCGAGCGGGTGCAGGTGTCGCGGGGCGGCGCCTACAGGCGCACGATCCCCGCCGAGCGTCGGTGGACCTCCGCGCGCGTGCTGGTCAAGGCCGCCTGGTCGGAAGAGGTGAAGACCCCCGCCGTCTACCGCACCGTCTACGACCGCGTCACCGAGCCCGGCCGCGTCTCCGTCGTCTCCACCCCCGCCCGCTACCGCCGTGTGGTCGAGCGCGTGATGGTGGAGCCCTCGCGCCTGGCCTGGGTCCGCAAGTCGGCGACCATGGCCTATGGCGGCGAGCCCGGCGCCGAGCGCCTGGTCCCCACCGGCGAGGTGATGTGCCGCGTGCGCCTCCCCGCCCGCTATGAGAGCCGGGTGCGCGAGGTGATGGTCGCAGGCCCCGGCCGCCGTCGCGTGGTGGGACCCTCGACCGTGCGCCGGGTGGCGCGGCGCGAGCTGGTGCGGCCCGCTGGGGTGGTCCATCGCCCGCATCCGGCGATCTACAAGACCGTTCGCCATGCCGAGATCGTGCGTCCGGCGCGCGCGGAATGGGTTCGCGCCGGGCCGAGCTTCCGCACCGTCGAGCACGTGAGCGGCGGCGACCGGACGGGGTGGGCGCGCGTGCTCTGCCCCGACGGCCTGGCGCCCTGGGCGATGCAGCGGCTGCAGGGCGCGCTGAATGCCCGCGGCTACGACGCCGGTCCCGCCGACGGCGTGGGCAAGCCGCAGACCTACGACGCGCTGACCCGCTTCCAGCGCGACCACCGCCTGGCGGTGGGGCCGATCACCGCGGAAAGCGCCCAGGCGCTGGGCGTCACGCCCTAGCGCTCAGCCCGCTGCGGCCGCTGCGGCCCGCGCGCGCATGTGCTTCACCATACCGATCGCCGCCAGGAAGTAGTGCAGCGAAGCCCAGGCGTAGAAGCAGGTGGCGACGATGATGCCCTGTCCCGTCGAGCGGGCCAGCGTGCCGTGGCAGGCGGCGACCACCGCCCCCGCCGCCCCCTTGGGCGCGGACCCTCCCGGGCAGGCGTGGGAGAAGGCGGGCAGGCCGCCCAGGTGCAGCGATCCTCCCAGCGACGCGAAGAAGCCGTGCACGTCCGGATGGGCCAGGTTCCACGTCGCCAGCCGGTCGATCACCCAGCCGGTGAAGGGCGGTCCGCCGCCGAGCGCGATCAGGTTCAGGAAGAAGAACAGGATGGCCGTGGCGGTCGCGCGCCTGCGCACGTCCACCGAGTTCTGCACCACCGCGAAGGTCGGGGCCAGGTAGGTGTAGTGGAAGATGCCGGGGACCAAGAGGATCAGCGCCGCGGTCTTCCAGTCCGGCTGCAGGTAGGCGGTGATGTAGAGCGGCGTGGCGATCGCCAGTCCGAAGGCGGGCACCAGCGCGTACCAGCGCGCCGAGCGCTTGCCGAGGAAGTCGGTCAGGAAGCCGCCGACCAGTGTGCCGATCCCGGCCGAGAATCCCGCGATCAGCCCCACGATCAAACCCACCTGCGCCAAGCCCAGCCCGAAGTTGCGGATCAGGTAGGGCGGCAGGAACTGGCCCGCGCCGTAGGAGGCGAACGACGAGATCGTCACGCCCAGCACCATGTTCAGCACCGGCCACTTGCCGAACAGCGCGACGGCCACCGCGCCCAGCTCCCTGAACTCATGCGCCAGACCGCCCGACGGCGCGGGAGCGGCCACGTCGGACGCCATCGCCGGGCGCTGCGCCACGTCGGCCCCGCCGCGCACCGGCTCCTTGATCACCAGGCGCACGATGAGGGCCAGGATCACTCCCGGCAGGCCGACCACGACGAAGGCGACCCGCCACGAGAAGTGCTGCGCCAGCCACCCTCCCGCGATTGCGCCGAACATGGTGCCGAGCGGGATGCCGAACGAATAGATCGACAGCGCCGAGGCCCTCTGCTTGGGCGGATAGTAGTCCGAGATCAGCGAGTGCGACGCGGGCGAGCAGCCCGCCTCGCCGATCCCGACGCCGAACCGCAGCGCCGCGAGCTGCGCGAAGCTCTGCGCGGAGCCGCACAGCGCGGTGAACCCCGACCAGACCACCAGCGAGGCGGTGATGATCCACACCCGGCTGTAGCGCTCGGCCAGTCGCGCGATCGGGATGCCGAGGAGCGTGTAGAGCAGCGCGAAGTAGAGCCCGCCCAGGAGGCCCAACTGCGCGTCGGTGATCTTCAGGTCTGTCTTTATCGCCTGGCCTATGGTGGCGATGATCGTGCGGTCGATGAAGTTGAAGGTGTAGGCCGCGAGCAGGAGGCTCAACACCGCCGCCTTGTAGCTGGGTTTGAGCGCGGATGCGGCGGTGGGTGCGGGCGTCGCCGCGGATACGCTGTCGGCCACTCGCCGCTCCCTCTTATCGTTTTGCGGAAGGCTAGCGGCGAAGACGGGGCTGCGCCATAGCGGGCGCTTCCCATCGGAGAGGCGTGCATGGAACTGGTGATCGGCGACAGGCTCGTTTCGAGTTGGTCGATGCGGCCGTGGCTCGCGCTGAAGCGCTCCGGTTTGCCCTTCACCGAGACGCTGGTCCGTCTGCGCCGACCGGACACGGCCGCGGCCATTGCGGCCGCCGGCTCGCCGTCCGCGAAGATCCCGATCCTGAAGGACGGCGACCTCGTCGTCTGGGACAGTCTGGCGATCTGCGAGCACCTCGCGGACCGGGCGCCGGGGCTCTGGCCACAGGATCCGGCCGCCCGCTCGCTCGCGCGGGCGGCGTCGGCGGAGATGCACTCCGGCTTCCTGGCGATCCGCTCG
>CAZZZR010000054.1:0-10075 GCA_964658605.1 uncultured Caulobacter sp.
CGCCGAGCGTCAGCCACCTGCGGACAGGCGAAACCGTCATCCATTCCTCCCCTGCACGCGGGGCGCCTTCTCGTGAGGCGTCCCCGCGGCTCGACCCTACGCCGTGACCTGATCTTCGCCCGGCGCACGGCTCGCTCGGGCGGATCGGCAAAGTGCATACGCGCCGCGCGAAGCTGTCAATGCGGCGGAGATACGTGACTGCCGTTAAGTTACCGCTTTTCACCTAACTGCGTCCTGCACGCACAGGTGTTTTGGCGGGATTGGTAAAAGCCGCGCCCCCCGCTCGACCGCGGACGGGTTTTCGTGCCGCGGCCACTGGTGTATGGGTTCGGCCCACGTCGAAGCGCCCCTTCCGGCGTCCCTTGCGGGGCGTCGGCCGCTCCGGAGCCTTCGCCGCCCGTCCTTCGACGCTCACAGACCGGCGCCCATGTCCCAGATGCCCGCCGCGGCCGCGCCGGCCGCCGCCGACACGTCCGCGCTCCTGCTGTTCTCGGGCGGTCAGGACTCCGCCACCTGCCTGGCCTGGGCGCTGGAGCGGTTCGCGTGGGTGGAGACGGTCGGTTTCGACTACGGCCAACGCCACCACGTCGAGATGCAGGCGCGGCTGACCGTGCGCGCCAAGGCCGCCGCCGCCTTCCCCGCCTGGGCCGCCAAGCTGGGCGAAGATCACGTGCTGGACATCTCCAGCTTCGGCAAGGTCGCCGAGTCGGCGCTGACGGCCGACCGCGAGATCGAAGCGACCGAGCGGGGCCTGCCGTCCACCTTCGTGCCGGGCCGCAACCTCGTGTTCTTCGTCTACGCCGCGGCGCTGGCCGACCGGCGCGGCGCCGACGTGCTGGTCGGCGGCATGTGCGAGACCGACTACTCCGGCTATCCCGACTGCCGTCGCGACACGATCGACGCGCAGGAGCAGGCGCTGCGGCTCGGCATGGCGCGCCCCTTCCGCATCGAGACGCCGTTGATGCGGCTGACCAAGGCGCAGACCTGGGCGCTGGCGCACGACCTCGGCGGCGACGCGCTGGTGACCATCATCCTGGAGGACAGCCACACCTGCTATCGCGGCGAACGCGGGGAGCGTCATGCCTGGGGCTACGGCTGCGGCCATTGTCCGGCGTGCGAGCTGCGGGCGAAGGGCTGGGCGGAGTGGTCCGCGGCCCGGGCCGCCGCATGAGCTATGCGGTCAAGGAGCTGTTCCTCACCCTGCAAGGGGAGGGCGGGCAGGTGGGGCGCGCGGCCGTCTTCTGCCGCTTCGCCGGCTGCAACCTGTGGAGCGGGCGGGAGGAGGACCGGGCCTCCGCCGTCTGCACCTTCTGCGACACCGACTTCGTGGGGATGGACGGGGAAGGCGGGGGCCGCTTCGCCTCGGCCGAAGCCCTGGTCGGCGCGGCGGCGTCCCTGTGGCGGGGAGACGGGGCGCGGCTGGTGGTCTGCACCGGGGGCGAACCCCTGCTGCAGCTCGACGGGGCGCTGATCGCCGCCTTCCACGCCGAAGGCTTCGAGGTGGCGGTGGAGACCAACGGCACGCTTCCCGCGCCCGCGGGGCTCGACTGGATCTGCGTCAGCCCCAAGGCGGCCGCGCCGGTGGTGCAGACGCACGGTCAGGAGCTGAAGCTGGTCTATCCCCAGTCCGACGCGCCGCCCGAGCGGTTCCAACACATGCGGTTCGAGCGCTTCCTGCTGCAGCCGATGGACGGGCCCGACCGGCTCGCGAACACCCAGGCCGCCATCGCCTATTGCCTGGCCCACCCGCGCTGGCGGCTCAGCGTCCAGACCCACAAGTATCTGGGCATCCCCTGAAAGCGACGATGAGCGACCCCCAAATCCGACCCGTGTTCGAGATCACCAAGCGCGCCCACTTCGACGCGGCCCATTATCTGGAGCGCGGGCCAAAGGGCGAGTACCGCCAGCTGCACGGCCATTCCTTCGAGGTGGAGGCGAGCGTGCGCGGTCCCATGGTCGAGCCCGTCGGCTGGGTGGCCGACCTCGGCGCGCTGGACGCGGCGCTGAGGGCGGTGGCGCAGGAGCTCGACCACGGACTCCTCAACGAACGCGAGGGGCTGGAGAGCCCCACGCTGGAGCGCCTGTGCCTGCACGTCGCCGCCCGCTTGAAGGGAGACTTTCCCGGGCTGTCGCGGGTGACGGTCGGGCGCCCCACCATCGGCGAGCGCTGCACGCTGGAGCTCGCGTCCGAGGGCCCACAGCATTAGCCCTGCAGCAAGGGGTGCTAACGGCTGTTTTTCTAGCTTCCGACGACCTTAACGGCGCGACTATGCTTAAGTTCTGTTTGGCAAAAAAGGCCTTGAGCGCTTAACCCTCGATTCAGGGGATGCGGACATTTCTACTCCCGCGACGAGATCGCACCGGCCGTCGAACGCGGTCCGGACTTGGGGACGAAGAAACGATGCACTCCGAGATTCACTTCGAGAGCCACGCCACGGGCGGCCTGCCGCTCCCGACGGCGGACTCCACCGGCGACGACCTGCTGCGCATGGGCATCCTGTATTCGACCGGACAGGGGGGGGCGCCGTTCGACCTCGTGTCGGCGCACATGCTGTTCAACCTGGCGGCCATGCGCGGCTGCGAGGCGGCCCGCGAACGCCGCCGCGAGCTCTCCGCGGAGATGGACAGGGACAGCGTGGCCGAGGCGCAGCGCGCGGCCCGCGAATGGCTGTCCAAGGCGGCCTGATCGCCGCCAGGCGGCCCACGCCTCAGCGGGTCGTCAGGTAGTTGCCCGTGCCGACCGCGTAGCTGAACTGCACCGGCACGAGGTCGCGCAGGTACTGCTGCACGAACAGGCCCGCGTTCGAGATGCCTGAGCGGGGCACGTAGATCACGTCGAAGCGCCGCAGGGGCACCGCGTCCGTCCGCGGCGCATGGCGAACCGCTTCGCCGAGGTCCACCGTCCGCATCATCGGGCGTCCGTCCGCGCCCCGGCGGATCACCACCACCTGGCGAGGCTCGGCGCTGGTCTGGAAGCCGCCCGCCATCACCACCGCCTGCAAGGCGTCGATGTCGCCGGGCATGTCGTAGACGCCGGGCTTGCCGACTTCGCCCCCCACGAACACGCGCAGCGGCCCCGCTTGGCGCACCGTAACCTCGGCGTGCGGGTTGTAGAGCTGGCTGCGGTAGGCGTCAGCCAGGGCGTGCTCCAACTCGGCGGGAGAATGATCCGCGGCCATCAGCGGCGCGACCAGCGGCATGGCGATACGCCCGTCCGGCTGGACGGTGAGCGTGCGGCTCAGCTCGGGCGCGGAGGGCAGCGCCACGTCGATCTGGTCGCCGGGGTAGAGGCGGTAGCTGGGCTCGTCGTCGCGCCAGGTGGCGTAGGGGATGTTCGCGAACCCCACGTCCGTCCCGACGTAGGGGCCGTGGCGGGGGTGTTCGGGGTCGGTCGTTCCGCAGGCGGCGAGCGCCATGCAGGCGAGGACGGCGGCGGAGGCGGGGGCGTGGCGCATGGCGAGGCTCAACATCATGGTTAACGGGTAACTGCCGGTTAACGCGCGCGATCCAGTTTCCGAGGCTGGCGCCAAGATCTGGCGTGGAGTGCCGGACGGCCGATGCAGGCGGGCGCGTACACAGTGGGGCCCGAGCGCTCGCCGACGCGGGCGCCGGTCGCCGGCCGCTCGGCCGTCGGGACGCCTCTGCGCGCCCGTTACGGTCCCGCCGACGTCGCGACGCTACTCTGGCGGCGCCGCTGGGCGATGCTGCTCGTCTTCCTGGTGTGCCTGGGGCTGGGCGTCCTCGCTTCCCTGCCGATGCAGAGGACCTATACCGCCAGCTCCAGCCTCGTGGTGCGGCTCGGGCGCGAGTACGTCTACAACCCGCGCGTGGGCGACGCGGGACGGGGCGCGGCCCCCGCCAACGACGAGGTGATCCAGTCGGAGATGGAGATCCTCGGCTCGACCGAGGTGAAGGCGGCGGTCCTGAAGGACGTGGGCCTGCCCAAGCTGTTCCCCGACCTCGCGCGCCGCTTCGAGCAGGCGCGCACGCCGTCGTCGCAGCAAGCGGTGCAGGGCGAAGCGCTGCGACGGATGGACGCCTCGCTGAAGGTCTGGGCGGCGCCTGACACCTCGGTCGTGCGCCTGAGCTTCCAGCACAAGGACCCGCTGGTCGCCGCGACCGCCCTGAACACGCTGGTGGACGAGTACCTGCGCTATCGCCGCTCCGTGCTGCTGGCGCGGGACGTGGGGCCGCTGGCGGCGCAGCGACACGACTTCGAGACCCGGCTGGCGGCAGCCGACAAGGCCTATGCCGACTTCCTCGCCGCCAACGGCATCGGCGACTTCGACAGCGAGAAGCAGAGCTTGGCGCAGCTCTACGGGCAGCTCCTCGGCGACAGCTATTCGGCGCGCGCGCAGCTCAGCGAGACGCAGGGGCGGCTCGGCGTGACGGCGGCGCAGGTCAGCGCCAGTGCCCCGGAGATCAGCCTCTACCGCGACCTCGACCACTCGGCCGCCGACAAGCTCGCGAGCCTTAAGGTGGAGCTCCAGGACCTCCAGGGCCGCTATCGGCCCGACGCGCAGCCGGTGAAGGACAAGCAGGCGCAGGTGGACGCCATGGCGAGGCTCGCGGCGGCCGAGCAGGGCGCCACCGCCTCGGTCCGTCGCGGCGCCAACCCGGTGTTCCAGGCGCTGCAGACCGAGCGCAACACCCTCGCCGCCCAGGCGCGCTCGCTCGGCGCCCGATCGGCCACCCTGCAGGCCGAGCTCGACCGGGTGACGGCGCGCCGCCAGAAGCTCAGCGAGATCGAGCCGCAGTACCAAGCGTTGCTGCGCGACCGCGACCTCCTGGCCGCCAACGTCAAGGCCTTCGCCGCCCGCGAGCAGGACAGCCAGGCCGCGCAGGCGCTGGCGGCGCAGGGCGGGGACGACACCGTGCGCGTCGTGCAGCGGGCCTACACGCCGACCAAGGGGGCGAGCGGCCGGCTGGTGGTGGTCGCGCTTGCGGGCCTGTTCGGCGCGTTCGCCGCGGCGTGCGTGGGGCTGGTCTCGGTGTTCGCCGGGCGCGGCTTCCCTTCGGCCGCGTCGGCGGAGCGTACGCTGGAACTGCCCGTGCTGGCGGTCGCGCCCAGGAGGACGGCGTGAGCCGGACCGCCCCGCGCCTCGGCCCGGCGGTCGACCTCGGCGACGAGATGGCCGTGCTCGCCGACCGGCTCGCGCCGCCTCGTCGGGGAGCGGGGCGCCTCGTGCAGTTCGTGGCGGCGCGGCGGGGGGAGGGGACCTCCACCGTCGCCCGCGAGTTCGCCCGGGCGGCCGTCCGCCGGGGCGAGGGGGCCGTCTGGCTGCTCGAACTGGACGTGCTGGCCGGCGCGCAGTTCGACGCCCTGGCGTGCGATCCCTCGGCCTACGGCGAGCTGGGCGACGCCGCGCGCGCCAGCCCCGACGACAGCGCCTTCGTCACCGTCGATCCGCCCTCGCGCCGCCCGGACAACCGGCCATGGCCCGACGCCGCCTATCTCGCCGCTTATCCGGTGGGCGGCGCGGACTTCTGGGTCGTGCGCCTGCGCCGCGAGGCGCTGAGCGAGGGGCAGGAGGTGCGGCTTTCGGGCGCTCCCGACTACTGGCGGGCGCTGCGCCGCCACGCCGCCTGGGTGGTGGTCGATGCGCCGGCGGGGGAGCGCTCCCGCGCGGCGGGCCTGGTGGCCCCGCACATGGACGCGACGGTGCTGGTGGTCTCCGCCTCCGACGCCGACGCGGGCGAGACCGCACGTCTGCGCGACGGGATCGAGGCGGCGGGCGGCCGCTGCGCGGGCGTGGTGCTCAATCGCGCGGTCGCAGCGCCGGACTTCCTGCGTGCGTGGGGGTGACTTAGCGCCTCCGCGCCCCTGCGAGGCGGGGGAGGGGCGGGGGCGCGTGTGACCCTCTCCCTCGAGACCCTTCCCTGGCCCACCGGCCGCGCCGCGACGGCCGCCGTACCACGGCCGATCGCCTTCGCGCTCGGCGTGCTGGTCGTCCTCACGTTCAGCCAGGGCTGGGTGATGCCGCTGCTCGGCCCGAACGGGGACCCTGAGGCGTCGGGGCTCGTGCGCGCGCTCTACGCGCCCGGCTACCTCGCGGGCGCGGCGCTGGCGTGGAGCGCGCGGGGGCGGCTCCTGTTGATCGCTGCGCGCGCGCCGCTGCTGTGGCCGCCGCTGGTGGTGATCGCGCTCTCCTGCCTGTGGTCGATCGATCCTGGCGTCAGCGCACGCCGCGTCGTGGCGTTGGCATTCACCGTGCTCGGGGGCCTTGGCTTGGCGGCGCGTTTCGACTGGGAGGAGCTTGTGGAGGTGGTCGCCACGGCCTTCGCGCTCCTGGTGGCCGGCTCCTACGCGCTGGGGCTCGGCAAGCCCGACTGGGGGCGGATGACCGAGCTGTTCTCCGGCGCTTGGCGGGGGCTGTGGATGGAGAAGAACGCGCTGGGCGACTTCATGGCGGTCGGCTGCACCGCCTTCACCGCGGCCGCCTGGCTGAGCCCGCGGCGGCGATGGCTGTGGGCGGCGCTTGCGCTGCTGGCGGTGGGGCTGATCGTGCTCTCGACGTCCAAGACCTCGCTGGTGGTGCTGCTGGCGGGAGCGGGCGCGCTAGGGTTCACCGCCGTCGCGCGGCGCGGAGGCGTGTGGACCCTGGCGGCGTCGTTCTTGGCCGTGAGCACGCTGGGCGCGGCGGCTGTGCTCGCGCTTACGGCGGGCGACGCGGTGTTCGCCCTGCTCGGCAAGGACGCCACCCTGACCGGCCGCACCAAGGTGTGGAACGGCGCCCTGCGTGAGGCCGCCACCCGCCCCTGGACCGGCTTCGGCTATGGCGTGGTGTGGACCGACGAGGACCGCTGGAGCCCCCGCGCCTGGATCTTCAAATACGCCGGCTTCACCGCCCACCACGCCCACAACAGCTGGATCGAAACCTATCTCGGCCTCGGGCGCGTGGGCCTGGGGGCGGTGGCGATGATGATGCTCGACGTGTGGGCGCGATCGCTGGCGTCGGTGGCGAGGAGCCCCGCGGCGGTGTTCGCGATCCCTTTCCTGACTGTCTACAGCCTGACCATGCTGACTGAGAGCGTCATGCTGATCTACAACGACTTCTACACGACGCTGCTGGTCGCGGTGGTGGCGGGGGTCTCGGTCCGGCCGGGCGAGGCGCGCCCGTAGAAGCGCAGGTTCGCACCGGGCATCAGCTTGCCGAGGCCGCCCGCCGCGTCGACCGCCCGCGCGCGCCACTGCGGACGGCCCAGCGTGCGCAGCGCGAGCGCCACCGCCCCGTGGCCCGCCGCCTGCGCGGCGCCGACGGCCATCCATCCCGCCGCGCCGGCGCGGTCGCCGCGCCGCAGCCGCTGGCGGGTCGGGCCCTGGCCGTAGGCGAAGTTGCGCTTCAGCGCATAGGCGAGGGTGGAGCGATCGGCGGCGGCGAACTCCTCGACCCAGGCCTCCGCGCACCAGGCGAAGCGGGCGCCCCGCGCCGCCAGCAGGGCGAACAGCCGGTCATCCTCGCCGCCGGTCTCGTTGGCCGCCTCGTCGAACGGAGCGTCGCCGGCGAGCGCGGTCGAGCGGCGCATGATTGAGTTGCCGCAGCCGCAGCCCTGCGCGTCGGGCACGAGACCCGTGCGCCCTCGGTCGGCGCGGGAGAAGAAGCGCTCCAGCAGCGTCCGCAGCTCGGATGGGGCTTGGGGGGCGCGGCCCAGCACCGGGCCGAAGGTGACGTCCGCCTCCAGCCGCCTGTGCGCGCCGACCAGCGCCCCGAGCCAGGCGGGCGGGGCGACCTCGTCGTCGTCGAGGAAGGCCACGTCCGCGGCGGTCGCAGCCGCCAACCCTGCGTTACGCGCGGTGGCGACGCCGGGTCGGGGTTCGTGGACGTAGACCAGCGGCACGGCCAACCGCTCCCGCCAGCGCGCGGCCATGGGCGCGGCGTCGCCGTCGGCGGCGTTGTCCACCACCACAACCTCGCGGGCGATCTCGGCGAGCCGGTCCTGCGCAGCGACGCTCGCCAGCGCGCGCGCCAGCCCGTCGGGGCGGTTGAAGGTCGGGATCAGCACGGTGACATCGGCGCTCACCCGACCACCTCTGCATAGAGGGCGGCGCGGTAAAGGCGCATGGCCGCGACGCGCAGGCGCAGCGGCGCGCGCTCGGCCAGCGCCACCGCCTTCAGCCTCCCCCGCAACGGGCGGAGACTCTCCGGCCAGAGGCGCAGGGCGCGGGCCGCGCGATAGCTGGGAAGGCCGCGCACCAGTTCCGGCTGCCGCGCCAGCAGCCGGGCGAAGTTGGGGGGCGACTGCTCGTATTTGGCGGCGAGCGCGGCGGCGGTGTCCAGGCCCAGGTGCCGGGCGGGGATGTCGGGATGCGACACGCCGAACCGGGCGGCGACCCTCGCGGCCCAGTCCGTGTCCTCCCAGCCCCAGCCCTTGAAGCCGGCGTCGAACGGCTCGGCCGCCAGAACGTCGCGGCGGACCAGGAGATTGGAGGACGCCACGGTCTTGGCGGGCTGGAGCGCCCGCGCCTCGGCTGGGAGGCAGTCGCCCGCGGCTTGCATCGCGTGATGCAGAGCGTGGGAGCCCTTCGGCCGCTCCGGCGCCACGGTGAAGCCGCCGAACGCCGCGGGCGCGTCCGTCGCCGCGATCTCCAGCCAGCGGGCGAGGAAGTCCGAACGCTCGGGCCGCATGTCGGCGTCCACGAACAGGAGGTGCGGCGCGCGGGCTTCGGCGGCGAGAGTGTTGCGCGCGGCGGCGCGACCGGCGTTCTCGGCGAGGCGCACCAGGCGGGCGGGGACGGCGAGGGCCGCGACGGCGCGCTCGACCGCGTCGGACAGGGCGGCGTCGCCGCCCGCATCGTCCAGCAGCACGAACTCCATCGCGCCGCCGAGCCCAGCGGCTTGGGCGTCCAAGGCGTCGACGAGGAGGCGCGGGTCGTCGCGGAAGAACGGGACTAGGACGGAGAGGCGCGGCGCGGCGGGCGCCCAGGCGGCGTTGTCAGTCACGTTCACAAGCCCCTCCGGACGTCGCATCGGGGCGGGGCCATCGACGGCCTCGGGTGTGTGGCTCATGCTGGCGCCTAGGCCGGACGGGCGCGCCGGCCCTGCAAGCGCCGCGCCGCCTCCTCCCGCAGGCCGCCCGCGTCGAGCGCGAAGGCCGCGAGCCCGTAGACCGCCGCGCCCACCGCCGCCTTCGCCAGGAGCTCCATAGCCCCGCCCACGGCGGGAACGCCCCACACCGCCGCCGCCATCAGGCCGCAGGCGAGGGCGGCCTTCGCCAGCGTCTCCCAAGGGATCGGCAGCCGCAGCGCGCCTCGGCCCAGCGCGACCGCGCAAGCCAGGCTCAGCCCGTAGCTCGCGACGGTCGCCCAGGCGGCGCCGTCCAGGCCGTGGCGGGGGATCAGCCAGAGGGCGAGCGCCAGGTTGGCGGCGGCGGGGATGGCGATGGCCAGCAGCAGGCGGCGGGTGCGCCGGGCCAGGGTGAAGGCGGTGTGGAAGTACCAGGTGGCCGCGCCGCTCATCAGGCCGCCCGCCGCGATCCAGGGCGTGACCCGCGCGGCCCCCTCCCGCAGGTCAGGCCCGACCATCAGCTGCGCCAGCGGCTGCGACACCAGCGCCAGCCCCGTCGCGGCCGGCAGCGCCAGGAGCGCCATCAGCGAGGCCTGGGTGCGCGCGGTCCGCTCCAGCGCGGCGGGGCCGCCCCGCTCCAGCGCCGCCACCGCCGCGGGCCCTCCGGCCATGCCGAGCCAGGCGAACAGCACGTCCAGCGTACGGCTCGAGAGACTGTACCCTGCGTGGTAAGCGCCCACCGCCGCCGGGTTCAGGCTTGCACCCAACACGAAGCGGTCGGTGGAGGCTAGCGCCAGCCCCATCATCAGCGACAAGGAGATCGGCAGGCCGTAGGCGGCGAAGCGGCGCAGCGCCTCGGGCGCGAACCGTCCACGCCGGGCGGCGTGCAGCTCCGCCGGGAAGGCGAAGGCCAGGCAGACCAGGCTGGCGGCCGTCATACCGAGGAGGGGCGCCGCGCCCTTCAGCCCCAGCGCCGCCAGCCCGATCCCCGCCGCGAAGCCGCCGACCGTCTGGGCGATGTCGTCATCGTTCGCGGTTCCGTAGATCCGAACGACGCCGTCGGCATACGT
>CAZZZR010000054.1:10085-11759 GCA_964658605.1 uncultured Caulobacter sp.
CCGCCGACCGTCTGGGCGATGTCGTAAGCGGCGAAGTGCGCCACCTCGCCCGCCGCCCGCCGCCGTTCCTGCGCCAGCTTCAGCAGGGACCGCGCCACGATCGAGCCCAGCCCCGCAGCCACCGCCGCCCGCACGCCCGGCGTCACCGGCAGGAGCCACAGCGCGGCTCCCGCGATCAGCGGCAGGGCGAACGCGGCGGCGGCGAAGGTGCGGTAGAGGGTGCCGTAGAGCACGGCACGCCCGTCGCCTTCGGCCTCCGCGAGCCAGAACCGGGCCATGGCCGCCTCGATCCAGGTGAAGAGGCCCGTGTAGACCAGCGTCGCCGCCGCGCTCCCCAGCGCATAGGCGCCGTAGTCCTGCGGCGACAGCAGCCGCGTGAAGACGACGATCGCGCCGAACCCCGCCAGCGCCTGCGCCGCCTGCACCGGCAGGTAGCCCATGACGCCGCGCCTCAGCATCAGCGCACCGCCCCCCGGTCGCCCAGGAAGCGCGGCACGGTGAGCAGCATGATCCACAGGTCGAGCCAGAACGACTGACGCTCGATGTATTCCAGGTCTAGCGCGACGCGGCGGCGCACATCCTCCGGCGTCGAGACGGGTCCGCGCGAGCCGTTGACCTGCGCCCAGCCCGTCAGTCCCGGCTTCAGGCGGTGGCGCCAGGCGTATTCGGCGACGAGCGCGCGGGTGTCGGCGCCCGCGGTCTTCATGCCGATGGCATGAGGGCGGGGGCCGACGAGGCTCATCTCTCCCGAGAGCACGTTGAACAGCTGAGGCAGCTCGTCGAGGCTCGTGCCGCGGATGAAGCGGCCTACGCGGGTGACGCGGTCGTCGCCGGCGGAGACCTGGCGAGAGGCGGTGGCGTCGCTCGCCTCCACCCGCATGGAGCGGAACTTCAGCACGGTGATCGGCTCGTTGCTGAAGCCCTCCCGTCGCTGCCGGAACAGGACCGGACCGGGGCTCTCCAGCCGCACCGCCAGCGCCGTCAGGGCCATCACGGGGGCGAAGGCGATGCAGGCGACGCCTGCGACCGCCAGGTCCTGCGCGCGCTTGGCGAAAGCGCGGGCGCCGCCGTCCGCCTCCCGCGAGCCAAGCGGCGCGTCGACCAGCCGGGCGAGAGCGTCCTCCCGGCCGGCCTCGCCCGAGACGTCGGCGAACAGGGCGACGGCGTTGGGCAGCACCCGCAGCCGCTCGACCAGCGCGCGCGTCCGCGCCTGGGAGGCCGCCCCGACGGCCACGACCACCCTGTCCACGTACGGCAGGAGGCGGTGGTTCAGGAGCGCCGCCGTGTCGCCAAGCACCGGCACGCCGCGCACGCTTTTCGGAGCGCGCTCGCCTTCGCGGGCGAGGCGGTCGTCGAACACGCCGAGCACGTTGACCTCGCGCGTCTCCAACGCCCGCGCGATCAGCCGGCCGGCGTCGGCAGTGGCGCCGACCACCACGACGTTGGGCGTCAGCCGCCCCGCGCGGCGCCAGGACCGCACGCGGAACGCCGCCCAGCCGTGGTAGGCGCCAATCGCTGCTCGCCCTACCGGCGCGCCGGCGAGGAGCAGCGCCGCGATCACGCCGGCGCCTGTCCGGTGCCTCGATGCGGCACCGCTTCGCGCCCACTTTGGATCAGCGCCACCGATCCTTGCGGCAGCCCCGGCGCGATCGGCGCGCCGAAGGTCGGGTGCGG
>CAZZZR010000055.1:0-9981 GCA_964658605.1 uncultured Caulobacter sp.
AGGCTCAGCGCGCCGTAGTTGGTGGCCACAGCCATCGCCTCGCCGTTCCCGCCGATCTGGTAGTAGGTCGCCTTCAGCCGTTGGGTGTCATAGGCGATCAGGCCGGCGAAGATCAGCACGCCCAGGATCGAGATCACGAAGCTAATCGCCGGCGCGTGCAGGAACACGTTGACGACCATGGCGATGATCAACCCCCACAGACCCATGATCAGGAACGAGCCCATTCCCGTGAGGTCCTTCTTGGTGGTGTAGCCGAACAGGCTGAGCCCACCGAAAGCGGCGGCGGTGATGAAGAAGGTGTTGGCCACAGACATCGAGGTATAGCGCAGGAACAGCAGGCCCAACGACGCGCCGATCAGCGACACGATCGTCCAGTACAGGATGCCCGCGTTGCGCGCCGTGACGTTCTTCATCAGGAAGCCGGCGCCGAGCAGGACCACCAGCGGCGAGAAGGCCAGCATCATGCCCGGCAGGGTGTAGCCGGTGGCGACCAGCCCGTCCGGCGTCTCAACCGTGCGAAAGAGGTAGTTCACCACCGGCGCGTGGCTGGTCAGCCAGGCGAGGGCGCCCGAAAGCACGAGGCCCAGCCCCACCTTGTTGTAGACTCCCAGCATGAAGCTGCGGAGGCCGGCGTCGACCGACATGTCGGCCCGCGCCTGAGGGGCGCGCGGCATCGAATGTCCGAAACCCCGGTTGTAGTCGCTCATGGCGATCAGGTTCCCAATGGCGGACGCCCGAAGGAGCGCCCCTAGCCTGCAAGATATCGGTGGAACACCGTTCCCTTGCAAGGGCGAAGGATGCGGGAACACCTTGACCACATTGCGGTTGCGCCGCGTTTGAGGCGCGGCGGATTGCAGGCTATGGCGCATCCGTGCTCCGCCTGTTCGCAGCCCTAGCCCTGCCCGACGAGATCGCCGCCGGCCTCGCCCGGCGTCAGGCCGGCCTGCCCGGCGCCCGCTGGCGCCCGCGGGAGGCGCTTCACGTCACATTGCGGTTCTTCGGCGAGGTGGCGAACGACGTGGCCGCCGACCTGGACGCGATGCTCGGCGAAGTCTCGGGCGAGCCGATGGACCTGACGCTGGCCGGCGTCGGGCACTTCGGCGAGGGCGAGCAGGTGCACGCCGTCTGGGCGGGGGTTGAGGACGACCCCGTGCTGGCCGGGCTGGCGGCGCGGTGCGAGACCCTGGCCAGGCGGGCCGGCCTGGATCCTGAGAAGCGCCGCTACAGGCCGCACGTCACCCTGGCCTACCTGAAGCACGCCGACCCTCTCAAGGTCGCGGCGTGGGAGCAGGGGCACAACCTCCTGAAGTCGCCGCCCTTCCGCGTGGAGCGGTTCGGTCTCTACTCCAGCTGGCTGTCGCCGGGCGGCAGCCGCTACGACCTCGAACGCGACTATCCCCTGACCGGAGTTCGTGCATGACCGCCATCCGCCCTCGCCGCAGCGTGCTCTACATGCCCGCCTCCAATCCCAAGGCGATCGAGAAGGCGCGGAGCCTGCCCTGCGACGCGGTGATCCTGGACCTGGAGGACGCGGTCGCCCCCGACGCCAAGGAGAGCGCGCGCGCCGCCGCCGTCGAGGCGGTGCAGGCGGGGGGCTTTGGGACTCGTGAAGTCATCATCCGCGTCAACGGCCTGGACACCGCCTGGGGAGAAGCCGATCTCGCCGCCGCGGCGCAGGCGGGGCCGGACGCGATCCTGGTCCCCAAGGTGTCGTCCGCCGCCGAGGTGCGCCGCTACGACGCGGCTATCGCGGAGGCTCCCGGCTCGACCGCCTTATGGGCGATGGTGGAGACAGCGCGGAGCCTGTTCGCGCTGGAGCCGATCGCGGCGGCCGCGGCCGACACCCGCCTGGCGCTGTTCGTGATGGGCACCAACGACCTCGCCAAGGAGATCGGCTGGCGGCTGGAGCCGGGGCGGGCGGCGTTCACAGCGGCCTTGTCGCTGGCGGTGGCCGCCGCCCGCGCGCACGGCCTGTCGATCCTGGACGGGGTGTTCAACGGGCTGGAGGACGAGGCGGGGCTGTCGGAGGAATGCAGCCAGGGCGCGGCGTTCGGCTTCGACGGCAAGACGCTGATCCACCCCCGGCAGATCGAACCCTGCAACCGCGCCTTCTCGCCCAGCGACGCCGAAGTGGCGCACGCCCGCGCCGTGATCGCCGCCTTCGCCCTGCCGGAGAACGCGGGCAAGGGCGCCGTGCGCGTCGAGGGCCGCATGGCGGAGCGCCTGCATTTGGCGCAGGCCGAGCGGGCGGTGGCCGCCGCGGGCTGAGCTACTTCCCGACCAGCTCGGGGTTCGCCGCCTTCCACTCCATGGCGCGGCGCACCCGGCGCTCGACGCTGGGGTGGTCGTAGAACAGGAACTCCTCCAGGTCCGACGGTGAGCTGGCGCGGTATTCTATCGTCTTCACCAGCGCCCTGCTGAGCCCATCCGGCTCGTGCGCGTGCGTCAGGCTGAAGGCGTCGGCCTGCGCCTCCTGCGTGCGGGTGAGGGTGGCGAACACGGGCGTCGCCAAGAGCGACAGCGTGGCCAGCACAGCCGTCAGCACCGGCAGCCCGGCGGGGTCGGCGACGCCCCCCACGTCGTACGCGCGCATCAGCCGGGCAGCGGGACCGAACAGGCGGTCGACCAGGAAGAAGCCGACCAGCGCCAGCAGGCTGATGATCCCCGCGAACCATAGCAGATGCTGCAGCGCGTAGTGGCCCATCTCGTGACCGACGACGCCCTTCACCTCGGAGAGGTCGGCGCCCTGTCTGAACATGGTGTCGCTCATCGCCACCCGCGCCGAGCCGAACAGGCCGGAAACGTTGGCGGTGTAGCGGTTCGACTGCTTCGACCCGTTGTAGACGTAGATCTTGTCGGACGGCACGCCCGAGACCTTGGCCAAGGCGACCACCGCATCCCGCGTCGGCCCGGGCGGGGCGGGCGTGTAGGTGTTGAAGATCGGCTCGATGAACACCGGCGCGATCACCGCGCCGAACACCACGAACACCGCCGCCACGCCGCCCGCCCAGGCCCACCAGAAACGGGGGCCGCGCCGGATCACCCAATACAACACAACGTAGAACAGCCCTGCGCCAGCCGCGGAGATCAGCGCGCCGACCGCCGCCTCCGTCAGCCAGCCACCGAACGGCTGGCTGGTCAGGCCGTAGCTCTTCTCGCGCCACCACTGGGCGTAGATCGCCCAGGGCAGGGAGAGTACGAAGCTGACCAGGGTGAACGTCACCGCGCAAGCGAGGGCGGAGAGGTTGCGGCGGGTGCGCCGGCGCTCGATCCGGTTGCGCAGGCGCTGCAACACGCCCGACTGCAGGATCAGGACGGCCACGACCACCGAAACGACCCAGCCCCAAAGCAACAGCCACTCCCCCCCGTGGGTGTAGGCGCTCGCCCGGGCGTGCTGGGCGGGGGTGAGCGTCGCCATGTAGGCGGCGGTAGCGACGGCCGGATCGAAAGCGGGCAAGACATCGACTCCGGCGGGTCAGGGTCGCCACGCTGCACCGCTTCCATCGCCGATGTCAGGTGAATTCGGGTTCAGGAGCGAGCGCCGGGATGTTGGTCGACCGCATGGCTGGCCCGTTCGGGGAACGCCCGGGACGCCCCCCGGTTACCCGCGCTGGACCCAAGGGAGCGCGACGATGGCGACAAAGACGCTGAAGGCCGGGGACAAGGTGAAGTGGGACTCGTCCCAGGGCGAGGTGAAGGGCAAGGTCGAGAAGAAGGTCACCTCCACCGCCAAGGTGAAGGGACACACCGCAAAGGCCACCAAGGCCGACCCGCAGTACAAGGTGAAGAGCGACAAGACCGGAGCGTCGGCGATCCACAAGCCCGAGGAGCTGAAGAAGGCGTAGCGCCTACAGGCGGTCTAGCCCCAGCGCCTGCACCACCGCGCCGGCCTCCAGCGGACCTGCGCCTGCAGGTCGGCGGATCAGCGCGTCGGCGGCGGCGAACACCGCGACGAGCGACGAGTCCTGGTCTGGAAACGGCTCGGCCCAGACGCCCCCGTCGTCGGCCCAGGCCAGCTTCGCCCGCATCCAGTGTTCGCGGGGGCCGGTGGCCGACAGGGCGGAGGCGAGGCGCACGGCCCGCAGCGGGAAGGCGGGATCGGCCCCCTGCCAGGTGAGAAGCAGCGGCCGAAGGAACAGCTCGGCGCAGACCAGCGCAGAGGCGGGGTTGCCCGGCAGGCCGAGGACGTGGCGCCCGTCCCCAAGCCGGCCGAACCAGGTGGGCTTGCCGGGGCGGACCGCGACGCTTTCGACCGCCAGCTCCAGCCCCAACCGCCGCAGGGCCGGCTTGACGAGGTCGTGGTCGCCCACCGAGGCGCCGCCGATGGTGACTATCAGCTTGGCCGACGCGCCGTCCACAGCTGCGGCGATGGCGGCCTCGTCATCGCGGGCCGGCTTCAGCCGCTCGACCTCCGCTCCCCACGCCGCCGCCCGCGCGGCGAGAGCGGGGCTGTTGGACTCGAAGATCTGGTGGTCCGCGGCGTCGGCGCCCGCCTCCACGATCTCCTCGCCGGTCGAGAGCAGGGCGATGCGAGGTCGGGGGGCAACCATGAGCTCGCCGCGCCCCGCCGACGCGGCCAGCGCGATGCGCCAAGGGTCGAGCCGCACCCCCGAGTGCAACAGCGCCTGACCCGCGCGGAAGTCGCCGCCGCGGGGGCGCAGGTGGAGCGTGGACCCTACCGGAGATAGGCGCACCCGGTCCCCGTCGCGCTCGGCCTCCTCCTGGATCACCACGCGGTCCGCGCCGGCGGGTACGGCGGCCCCGGTGAAGACGCGCACCGCCGAGCGGGGAGCGAGCGGCTCGCCGAAGGGGACGCCCGCCGCGCTCTCGCCCTGCACGGCCAGCGGCTCGCCCGGTTCGAGGTCGGCCTGGCGCACCGCCCATCCGTCCATGGCCGAAGCGTCGTAGGGTGGCTGGTCGCGCACCGCGGCGACCGCCCGTGCGAGCACGCGGCCCGCCGCCTGCGCGATCGGCACGGCCTCCGCCGGCCCCGGCGCGAAGGGCGCCAGCATCCGCGATCGCGCGTCCTCGACCGTGAGGAGTCGGGCGCTCACCCCGCCTCGCGCCGGAAGTCGCCGGACGCGCCGCCCGTCTTGGAGACCAGGCGCACCGCCTCGATGGTCATCGCCCGGTCGGCCGCCTTCAGCATGTCGTAGACGGTCAGGCAGGCCACGGAGACGGCGGTCAGCGCCTCCATCTCCACGCCCGTGGGGCCGGTGGTGCGGACCCGCGCCGTGACCTCCAGCCCGCATCCGTCGTCGGCCGGCGCCACCGCCACCTCCACCTTGGAGAGCGCCAGCGGATGGCACAGGGGGATCAGGTCCGCGGTGCGCTTGGCGGCCATCACGCCGGCGAGCTCGGCTGTGGCCATCACCTCGCCCTTCCTGGTCCCGCCCTCCACCGCCAGCCGCAAGGTTGAGGCGGACATCGCCACCCGACCGGCCGCCACCGCCTCGCGCAGGGTGGCGGGCTTGTCTGAGACGTCCACCATTCGCGCGCGGCCCTGCGCGTCGATATGGGTCAGTCCGCTCACCCCCGGCCCTTGGCCTTCGCCGCGGCGGTGGGCTCCCACAGCTCCAGCTTCAGCCCCGTGGGGTCCATGATGTGCGCGAAGCGGCCGAAGTCGCTGTCCTCCTGCTTCAGCACGGGCACGTTCAGAGCCTTCAGATTGGCGAGCACGCCCGCCATGTCGTCCACCATCAGGTTGAGCATCACCGGCGCGGTCGAGGGCGCGAAGTAGGTCGTGGAGGCCTTGAAGGCGTTGAACACGGTCTTGCCATAGGGCAGCGGCGGGAACATCGCGCCGTAGTCCCCGATGTCGACGCCCAGCGCCTTCAGATACCAGGCCTTCACCTCCGGCGTGTTGGCCGCCTTGAAGAAGACGCCGCCTATCCCGACGACCTTGGCCATGACTTATCAGCGCTCCAGCAAGCGTGGCATGAGTTCGACCATGTTGCAGGGCGCGTGGCGGCTGTCGAGTTGCGGCGCGATCACGCCCCACCCGTCCTTGCAGGCGCCGTTCGAGCCGGGCAGGCAAAAGACGAACACGCCGGAGATCAGCCCGGCCGTCGCCCGGCTCTGCAGGGTGGAGAGACCGATCGTGCCGTAGCTGACCAGGTGGAAAACCACCGAGAAGCCCTCGATCCGCTTATCGAACAGGGGCTCCAGCGCCTCGGGCGTGATGTCGCGGCCGGTCAGGCCCGTGCCGCCGGTGGTGATCACCACGTCGGTCTCCCCGCCCTCCACCCAGGCCAGCACCTGCTCGCGGATAGCGTCGATGTCGTCGCGCACGAGCGCGCGGCCGGCGAGCGTATGGCCCGCGCCCTCGACCCGCGCCTGCAGGATGTCTCCGGAGGTGTCGGAGGCGAGGTCGCGGGTGTCGCTGACGGTGAGCACGGCGATGCGTACCGGCTTGAACGGGCGCTCCGCGTCGATCCGGCCGCCCGGTCGGATGGACGAAGCTTCCGACAGCACCTCGGCGTAGCCGATCTGGGGTTCGCTGGTCATGCGGGCGCTCCTGAGGATGGCGCGTCCCAGCGCGCGGCGTCGGCGTGGTCCTGGGGGCGGGGCTCGATCCAGGCGGAGGCGCCGTCGGCCGCATGCGACTTCTTCCAGAAGGGCGCGCGGCTCTTCAGCCAGTCCATCATCTGGTCGGCGCCGTCGAAGGCGGCGCGGCGGTGGGCGGCGGCGGCGGCGACGAAGACGATCGCCTCGCCTGGCGGCACGCGGCCGATGCGGTGGACGACCTGCAGGTCGGCCAGGCCGTGCGCCTCGGCCACCGCTTCGGCGATGCGGGCGATCTGGGCCTCGGTGAAGCCGGCGTAGGCTTCCAGCTCCAGCGCCTCCACGTCGCCGTCGCGGCGGCACAGGCCGGTGAAGCTGACCACGGCCCCGACATCTTCCCGACCCGCCGTGAAGGCGGTCAGCAGCGCGCCGGGCTCGAACGCCGCATCGGTGAGGGAGACGCTCATCCGCCGCTCATGGGCGGCAGGAAGGCGACCTCGGCGCCCGGGGGGAGCGGGACGTCCCCCCGCACGATCGCCTGGTCGACGGCCACCTGCACGCCGCGGCCGCCCAGCGCCTCGCCCAGCCGCGGGTCGCCCTCGCGGAGCGCGCGCCGCAGTTCGCCCATCGACCGCGCCTCCACCTCGCGCTCGCGCCAGCCGGCGAGGTCACGCAGGGGGCCGAACAGAAGGACACGCGCCATCGCTCAGCCGCCCGTGGTGGACATGTGGCGGGCCACGGCCGGCCCTCGGCCCATGGCGGCCAGGAAGTCGTGTCCGCGCGGCTTGGCGTCGACCGCGCCGCGGATGGCGGACGCCAGCTCGGCGTCGGAGGCGCCGCCCCGCATCAGACCGCGCAGGTCGGTGGCGTCGTCCTGGCCGAGGCAGGTGTGGAGCACGCCGGTGCAGGTCAGCCGCACCCGGTTGCAGGTGTCGCAGAAGTCGTGGCTGAGCGGCGTGATCAGGCCGAGGCGTCCACCCGTCTCCTCCACCCGCCACCAGCGCGCGGGGCCGCCCGTGTCGTTGCGGATCGGGGAGAGGCTCCAGACGGCGGCGAGCTCGGCGCGCACATCCGCCAAGCTGACGAACTGGCCGCTCCGGTCGCCGTCGACCTCGCCCCCCATGTCGCCCATGGGCATGGCCTCGATGAAGGTGACGTCGCAGGCGTGGGCGTGGGCCCAGGCGACGATGGCGGGCAGTTCGGCCCGGTTGTCCTGCGCCAGCGCCACGACGTTCAGCTTTACAGCGAGGCCCGCGGCCTGTGCGGACGCGATCCCCTCCAGGGTGCGGGCGAGGTCGCCGCCCCGGGTCAGGCGGCGGTAGGTGTCGGGGACGAGGCTGTCCAGACTGACGTTCACGCGCCGCACGCCCGCCGCGGCCAGCGTATGCGCGAACTCGCCCAGGCGCGTGCCGTTGGTGGTCAGCGTCAGCTCGTCCAGTGCGCCGGTTTTCAAGTGTCGGCCCAGGCGGTCGAACAGGTCCATGACGTCGCGGCGTACCAAGGGCTCCCCGCCGGTGAGGCGGAGCTTGCGCGCGCCGAGCCCGATGAAAACTTCCGCCAGCCGCCCCAGCTCCTCCAGCGTCAGCACTTCGGGCTTGGGCAGGAAGACCATGCGCTCGGGCATGCAGTAGACGCAGCGCAGGTCGCAGCGGTCGGTGACGGAGAGGCGCAGGTAGCGGATCGCGCGGCCGAACCCATCCTCCAAGGCGAGCGCCGAGGAACCCGGCGCGGCGGCGGGGGGAGGCGTCCAGGCGGGGGCGTCGTAAGGGCTCATGCGGTTGGATACGATATAGGGCCGAAAGCCTGCGGAGGCGATGTGAAGGGCGACTGCATGACGGGAGGAGACGTCCACGCCGTCGTCCTGGCTGCCGGAGCCGGAACGCGCTTCGGTGGCGGCAAGCTCCTCGCGCTGCGCCGCAGCCGTCCCCTCGTCGCCTATGCGGTGGAGGTCGCGCTTGCCGCCCCGGTCGCCGGCGTGACGCTGGTCGTGGGCGCTGACGGCGCCGCGGTGGAGGAGGCGGCCCGGCTGGAGGCGGCGGGGCAAGCGCTCTCGGTGGTGAAGGCGGCGGCGTGGAGCGAGGGGCTCAGCGCCTCGCTGAAGGCCGGGATCGCGTCCCTGCCCGCCGACGCGGGCGCCGCGCTCGTCTTCCTGGGCGACATGCCCGACGTCCCGCACGGCCTCGCGGGCAGGCTCGTCGAGGCGTGGCGCGCAGGCGCCGACGCCGCGGTCCCCGTGTGCGAGGGGCGGCGTGGGAACCCGGCGCTCCTCTCGCGGACGCTTTTCTCGGGCGTTGCGGCGCTGCAGGGCGATCGCGGGGCGGGCGCGCTCCTAGAGGGGCTGGGGGCGCGCCTGGCGCGCTTGGAGACCGCCGATCCCGGCGTCCTGTTCGATGTCGATCGGCGGGAGGACCTGGACTGAGGCTCAGGCGTCGAGGTCGCGCCCCCGTGTCTCGGGCAGAAGCAGCACCGCGACCAGCACCGCCACCGCCCCTCCGATCACCGGGTACCAGAGGCCGAAATAGATGTCCCCGCTCGACACCACCATGGCGTAGGCGGTGGCGGGCAGGAAGCCGCCGACCCAGCCCGTGCCGATGTGGTAGGGCAGGCTCAGCGCCGTGTAGCGCACGCGGGTGGGGAACAGCTCCACCAGGCAGGCCGCCTGCGGTCCGTAGAGCGCGGTCGCCCCCACGGTGAACAGCAGCATGACCAGGAAGACGGCCGGGATGTTCGCCTGCGCCGGGTCGGCGGCCGCGGGATAGCCGCCCGCCTTGAGCGCCCCCTTGATCTGCGCCGCGTCCAGCGTCTTGACGACCGCCAGCGCGCCGGCGGTCGCGCCGCGGCCGTCCGTGACGGTCACGGTCGCGGCGCCCACCTTCACCATCGTGGCCGCGCCGGGCGGGAGCGCCACGTTGCGGTAGCTGACGCCCGAGGTGGCGAGCTGGTTCTTGGCGATGTCGCAGGCCGAGACGAACTTCGCCTTGCCCAGGGGATCAAACTGCGCCGAGCACGTCCTGGGGTCCGCGGCCACGAGCACCGGCGTCGTCGCCTGGGCGCGGGCGAGCGCGGGGTTGGCCAGGCGCGTGATCAGGTGGAAGCCGGGGAACAGCGCTGCGGTCGCCAGCGCGATCCCGAGCGTCATCACCCACTTGCGCCCCACCTTGTCAGACAGCCAGCCGAACAGGACGTAGAGGGGGGCCGAGACCACCACCACGGCGATCATCAGGAGGTTCACGGTGGCGGGCGCGACCTTAATCACCCGCTCGATGAACACCTGCGCGTAGAAGAAGGCGCAGTACCAGACCGCCCCCTGCGCCAGCATCATCGAGAACAGCGCGATCAGCACGCGCTTCAGGTTGGGCCATTGCCCGAACGCCTCGCGGTAGGGCGCCTTGGAGCGTCCCTCCTCCGCCGCCATGCGCTTGAAGGCGGGGCTCTCCGACAGCTTGAGCCGGATCCACAGCGACACGGCCAGAAGCC
>CAZZZR010000055.1:10081-11537 GCA_964658605.1 uncultured Caulobacter sp.
ATCGCCCCGGCCGTGGCATAGCTCGGCAGGCAGCCGATGGCGAAGGTGGCGAACCCCATCAGGCTGACGGTGATCAGGAAGGCGCCCTTGCGTCCCGCCGTGTCCCCGATCCGCCCGAAGATCAGCGCGCCGACCGGGCGGAAGGCGAACCCGACCGCAAAGCTCATCAGGGCGAAGACGAAGCCTGCGGACTCGCTCAGGCCCGCGGAGAAGGTCTTGGCGATGATCGAGGCCAGGGGCACGAAGACGAAGAAGTCGTACCACTCGAACGCCGTGCCCGCCGCCGAGGCCCCGACGACCAGCCGCATGGTGGAGCGCGGAACTGCCGCCGCCTCGGATACAACCGCCATCCCGTCCCCGTCTTTTGCAGCGAGTCTGTAGCATCTTCCCCGTCCCGTGAACCCGGCCCGTGAAGCGGCTTGGCGGCGAAGCGGGGCTGTGAGAGCGTGCGGCCCGTCCGCCGGAGACCGCCATGCGCCGCCGCCTCGCCCTCGCGCTCGCCCTCTGCGCCCTCGGAGCGGCGGGGGTCGGACGCGCCGCGCCCGTTCCCGCCGCCGACGCCGCCGCCATCCGCAAGACCATCGCCGACAGCGCCACGGCTTGGAACGCAGGCGACCTCGCGGGCTTCCTGCAGAGCTACGAGGAGGGGCCGGACACGGTGTTCGTTACGCCCAAGGGCCTGGTGCAGGGCTACGACGCCATCGCCGCCCACTACAAGGCGGGCTACGCGACGGGCGCGGCCGACCTCGGCAAGCTGAGCTTCGACGAGCAGGGCGTCCGCGCGCTGGGGCCGGACTACGCGGTGTTCTACGGCCGCTTCCACCTCGTGCGGTCGGGTCGCCCGAAGGAGGACACGGGCGTCTTCGACCTGATCCTGCATCGGGGCGCGAAGGGCTGGCGCATCGTCAGCGACCACACGAGTTGAAGCTCATGACCACCCTGACCCGCGTCAGGATATGGGCTCTCAACCATCCGGGAATCGAGGCCTTCTGGTTGTTGTCCCGCTCGTTGGTCTCGTCCTGATCGCCATTGCGGTCGTGGTGCTCACCGCGCGAAGTTCAACAATCCCTTGCGTCGTCACGGCCGTGCATCTGAAGGAATCGGATCATGGCTCGTACGCGTATGCCTATATACGTAGTACAGCCGGGTCGTTTGGAGACCGCCTTCCGAGGGGGGCCGCTTGCGGGCCGGGATCGCGCGTCGCCGTGATCTTGACGCGCGATGTGCTCGGCACGCATCAGGCACTTTCTCTCCTTTCACCATGCCTCGCCGGACCTAAACCTTGACTTTCCCACCCCGCACGCGCATCTGACGCCCAGCCTGAGCGGTTCGCCGCTTCGGGATTGCACGGCGCGACAGCCGCGTGGGGAGCCTTTGGGGTTCCAGCCTGTCGGACCGCCCCAAGTTTCCCATCCGATCGCCCGTCACGCGCGGCGCTCACCCGCTCCTCCCGCCG
>CAZZZR010000056.1:0-11475 GCA_964658605.1 uncultured Caulobacter sp.
CGCCTGGATCGCGCCCGGCCCGTCCAGCGTCATCACCTGCCGCTGCACCGTGGCGGTCGCGGTCGCCGCCGCGCCCGCCGAAACGGCCCCGCCCTCGCCGGTGGAGGCCGCCGTGCGCCGCTTGCCCGATCCGAGCGCGACCCAGGCGCCTGCGCCGACCGCCACCGCCGCGCCCACGCCCCCGCCCACCAACAGCAGGCTCCGGCGCGAAGGCGCAGAGGCGGGCGCAGACGCGGGCCGCTCGCCCGGCTCCGCAGCGGCGGGTGGTTCGGCCTCGGGCGGCGCGGGCGGCGCGCCGCCGACCCAGCTGCGCGGGTCGAAGCTGGCGTCTCCGGCCGGAGGCGGTGCGGCGGTGGATGGCTGAGGCGGGCTCGCGGCCGGTTCGGCGGCGGGCTTGGGCGTGGCCGCGGCGGGCGTGGCCTTGCCCCAGCTGCGCGGGTCGAACGAGCCTCCGCCTTCACCCGCGCCTTTGGAATCCTCGGAATCGATCGCCACCCGCCAGCCCCCGCCGTCACGCCTGCGACAACGTAGCAGCGGTTTGTCGCCGCCGTCCCTTCCGCCTCGCCCGGATCGGGTGTGTAGAATGCCCGCACCGAGGACCGGGGGCGGTCCGAATAGCGGGTCGACAGCCGCCGGGGCCTTGGGGGGAGGGTGCATGACCGGCGAAAGCCGCGTGGCTTGGCGTGAAGGCCTGTTCCTGCGCCCGCAGCATTTCCAGCAGCAGGACCGCTTCACCGAAAGCCTCGTGCGCGGCGCGACGGCGGGCCTGCGGCCGTATCCCTGGGGCCTGACCGCCATGGCGCCCGACGACAGCCTGGCCTCGCTCGGCAAGTTCGCCCTCGCCTCCGTCGCGGGCGTCATGCCCGACGGCACGCCGTTCTCGCTCCCGGGCGGGGTCGCGCCGCCCCTGCCGCTGGACGTTCCCGCCGACGCCCGCGACGCGGTGATCTACCTCACGCTTCCCGCCCGCCAGTCGGGCACGGTGGAGTTCGCCGAGCGCAACGCCTCGGCGCAGTCCGGCGTGGCGCGCCAGCTGGTGGACGAGGAGGACGTGTACGACGCCTTCTCCAGCGAACGCACCGCCGAGCCGATCGAGGTGGCGCGCCCGAACCTGCGCTGGGGCCTCAGCCGCGAGCAGACAGACGGCCGCGTCACGCTGGGCGTGGCGCGCGTGCGCGAGGTGGTCAACGGCGCGGTGACTCTGGACGACCGCTACATCCCGCCGTGCCTGGACATCCGCGCCAGCCCCAAGCTCTCCGGCTTCCTGCGCGACATCATCGGCCGCGCCGAGCAGCGGGTGGACGAGCTGGCCGACCGGGCGGTGACCGCCACCGACGGCGGGGCCGAGACCTTCGCCAGCTTCCTGCTGCTGCAGGCCCTGAACCGCTGGACGCCGACGCTGCTCCACCTGCAGGCGCTGCCGGGCGTGCACCCCGAGCGGCTGTACGAGTGCTTCTGCGCCATGGCGGGCGAGCTCGCCACGCTGGTGCGCGCCGACGACCGCCGCCCGCCCAAGTTCGCACCCTACGACCACGAGAACCTCGAGGCGACCTTCGACCTCGCCTACGAGACGCTGCAGTCCGAGCTGTCGCAGATGTTCGAGCAGTCCGCCGGCCAGCTGAAGCTCGAGGCCGTCGGCCCCGGCGCCTACACCGCCGTGATCACCAACCACGCCCTGTTCTCGACCTGCAACTTCTACCTCGCCGTCTCGGCGCGAGTGCCGCAGGAGGAGCTCCGGGCCCGCTTCCCCAGCCACGTGAAGCTGGGCTCGGTGCTGAAGATGCGCCAGATCGTGACCTCGTCGCTGGCGGCGGGCATCTCGATCGCGCCGCAGCCGACGCCGCCGCCGCAAATCCGCGTGCTGCCGGGCTTCGTCTATTTCGAGCTCGACCGCGCCGCCGCCGACTGGCGCGACCTCCTGACCGCTCCGGCCGTGGGCATGCACCTCGCGGGCGACTGGCCCGACCTGAAACTCGAACTCTGGTGGGTGAAAAGGCGATGAGCGACACCCCTCCCGGCGGTGGTGGACCCAACCGCACCGTCTTCCGTCCCTCTCCGCTGCAGGGCGCGAACCCCGGCGGGGCCGCGCCGGGCGGGGCGCCGCGGATGAACCCGGCGCCGATCCTGGGCGGCGGCGGCACGCCGATGCAGGGCGCCGTCGCGTCGCCCGCCCTGCCGACCACCGACGACGTGCCCGCCGCGCCCGCGGGGATAGCGCCCCGCAACCTGATGATGGCGGCCGCCTCGCCCTTCCTGGCGCTGATCGCTTCGGTCCGCGCGGGCCGGGCGCGGATCAACCTGCCGCAGCTCCACGGGCGCGCCTCGGAGATGATCGCCGCGTTCGAGCAGGCGGTGCGCGGCGCCTATTCGGACGAGGAGGTGAAGCGCGCCAAGTACGCGCTGGCCGCCACCGCCGACGACGTGGCGCTGAACCTGCCGGGAATGGAGAACGACGCCGCGGAGTGGGCGCGCCGCTCCATGGTGGTTCGCTTCTTCAACGAGAACATCGGCGGCGACCGCTTCTGGCGCCTGCTGGACGAGATGATCGCCAGCCCGGCGCAGTATCCGCACCTGATCGAGCTCTACCACGCCTGCATGGCGGCCGGATTCGAGGGCCGCTACCGGGTGATCGACAACGGCAAGCGCGAGCACCACGGCGTGATGCAGCGCGCCTTCCAGGCGCTGCAGCACCCGCGCGCCCTCTCCAACACCGAGCTGTCGCCGCGCTGGAAGGGCGAGCCGACGCCGGTGGGGCGGCTCTCGTTCTGGACGCCGATGATCCTGGCGGCGGCGGCGGCGGCGCTTCTGCTCCTGATCATCTACATCGTGCTGCGGGTGATCCTGGCGCAGACGGGTGGGCCGGCGATGACCGCGCTCAAGGCGATCAACCCCGACCAGCCCCTGCGGTTGTCGCGCGTCGCGCCGCCGCCGCCCGCCCCGCCCGCGGGCCAGCAGGCCCTGCGGCTGAAGACCTTCCTCGCGCCGGAGATCGCCCAGCACCTCGTGGTGGTGGTCGAGGATCCCTCGACCGTGCGGGTGCGCACCACCGTCGGCCAGCTGTTCAAGTCCGGCTCCGACCAGCTCGACGCGGGCCGCGAGGCGCTGTTCGACCGCATCGGTCAGGCGGTGGAGACCGAGCAGGGCCCGGTGAAGGTCGAGGGTTATACCGACAGCGTCCCCGTCAAGGGCTCAGTCACCTTCCCCGACAATCAGGCGCTGTCGAAGGCGCGGGCCGACACGGTGGCGGCGCTGGTGAGGAAGCGGGTCAGCGACGGATCGCGGGTGTCCGCGGAAGGGTACGGCGACGCCTCGCCGATCGCGTCCAACGCCACGACGGAAGGCAAGACCCAGAACCGTCGGGTCGAAATCGTGCTGCAGCGGAAAGGCTGAGCGAAGGCCATGGGGGCGATCAAGAAGGTCTTCGGCAACTGGTGGGTGCTGGCCGGCCTGGCCGCGCTGTTCGCCGTCCTGGTGTTCTGCGTGCTGCTGCCGCTGGTGGCGCCGTTCTTCCGGCCGCTGCTGGTGCGGCTCCTGTTCCTGCTGCTGATCCTGCTGGTGTTCGGCGGGGTCGCGCTGTGGCGCACCTTGTCCCAGCGTCGCGCGGCCAAGGCGCTGGCCGACGGGCTGGCTAAGGAGGCCTCCGCGCCCGGAGAAGACGTGGAGGTCGCCAAGCGGATGCAGGCGGCCATGGCCGGGCTGAAGTCGGTCTCCGGCGCCAAGCGCGACTACCTCTACAGCCGCCCCTGGTACGTGATCATCGGGCCCCCCGGCGCGGGCAAGACCACCGCGCTGGTCAACTCCGGCCTGCGCTTCCCCCTCAGCGACACCGCGCTGAAGGGCGTCGGCGGCACGCGCAACCTCGACTTCTGGTTCGCCGACGAGGCCGTACTGGTCGACACCGCCGGCCGCTACACCACCCAGGACTCCGACGCCGACCGCGACAAGGGCTCCTGGGCCGCCTTCCTGCAGCTGCTCAAGAAGAACCGGCCCCTGCAGCCGGTGAACGGCGTCATCGTCGCCATCGGGCTGGACGAGCTGATCGGCGCCGACGTCGCCCGCGTCGACCGCCACGCCGCGACCGTCCGCCGCCGCCTGACCGAGCTGCAGTCGGAGCTGGAGATCGCCGTCCCGGTCTACGTCGTCTTCACCAAGTCCGACCTCCTGGCCGGCTTCTCCGAGTTCTACGAGGACCTGGACGTGGAGGGCCGCCGCTCGGTCCTGGGCTCCACCTTCCCCTTCGCGAGCGACCCCCGCCATGACCCGGCGACGGTGGCGGCGGCCTTCGACGAGATGGCGCAGGCCGTCTACGACCGCACCTCCAAGCGCCTGCAGGACGATCTGGACGCCAGGCGCCGCGGCCTGATCGTGGGCTTCCCCGCCCAGCTCACGGGCTTGCGCTCGCGCGTGGTGCGCTTCATCGACGGCGCCTTCCCGTCCAAGGCGCCCGAGGCCCCCGCGCCGCTGCGGGGCTTCTACTTCACCAGCGGCGTGCAGCAGGGCACGCCCATGGACCGGCTGCTGTCGGGCGTGGCGCAGGTGTACGACACCCCGGCCAAGACGCCCCAGGGCGGCGGCCGCGCCTACTTCCTGAACCGGCTTCTCACCGAGGTGATGATCCCGGAGGCGGGCCTCGTCTCCTCCTCGCCCAAGTCGCGGGCGCGTCGCGCGGCGCAGCTGACGGCGGCGCTCGCGGCGGTGGCGGTCGTCTCGGTGCTCATCCTGGTCGCCTGGGTGGTCAGCTTCCTCTCCAACCGCAGCTTCCAGCAGAAGCTGCTCGCCGGGGCGCAGAACTCCAGCCAGCAGATCCGCGCCGACGGCATCGACCTGGTCGAGACGCGCGAGAGCGATCCGGACCTCGAAGCGAGCCTCGCCACCCTGCGCGGCCTGCGCGACCTGCCCCGCGGCTACGCCGAGGCGCACAAGTCCGGCCCGCCGATCACCCAGACCTTCGGCCTCTACCAGTCGGCGGACTCCAAGGCGGCCCAGCGCGCCTACCTCGACACGCTGCAGCGGGTGATGCTGCCGCGCATCCTGCTGCGGCTCGAGCGCTACATGAACGACCACCGCGCCGAGCCGATCAACCTCTACCAGCCGCTCAAGGTCTACCTGATGCTGGGCGGCCAGGCACCGGAGCTGGATCCCAAGGCGATCAAGGCCTGGGTCACGAGCGACTGGGCGAGCGCCGTCTATCCGGGCGCCGACCACGAGGACACGCGCAAGGAGCTGACTGGCCACCTCGACGCGCTCCTGGCCGACCCGCAGTTCGGCAGCGTCTGGTCCGACCGCAAGGCGCCCCTCGACGGGGCGCTGATCACCGCCACCCGCACCCAGGTGCAGACGCTCTCGCTCGCCGACCGCGCCTACGCGGTGCTGAAGCAGCGCGCCGCCGTCGCCGGCGGGGAGGACTGGCACGCCTCGGCTGTTCTGAGCTCGGGCGACGCCAAGGCCTTCGCCAACGGCCCGCAGGTGCTGGGCGCGACCATCCCCTTCTTCTACACGCGGCCGGGCTTCGAGAAGGCCTACCAGGGCGGCCTGCGGGACGTGCAGGGCGAGCTGGAGAAGGACCTGTGGGTCCTCGGCGGCGACCAGAACACCGCCTCGATTAAGGCGCAGATGTCGAGCGTGCGGCCGGGCGTCGCCGCCCTTTACGCCCGCGACTACATCAAGGCGTGGCAGGACTTCGTGGCGTCCCTGCAGCCCGCCGACGTCTTCACCGACCAGGCGGCGTTCGGCGCGGCCACCGGCTCGCCGCCCCCGCTGAAGACCGTGCTGCTGGAGGTGGTGAAGAACACGACCTTCGGCGGGGCCTCCGCGCAGGACCAGGGCGAGGCCGCCGCGCGCAAGGCGGCGCTCGTCAAGGCCGGGCCGCTCGGCAAGCTCGCCGGGCCGGGCGAGGCGCCCATCGGGCTGGACGCGGCCAAGACCATCCACGACGCCTTCGCCCAGGTCGCGACCTTCGTCGGCAACGGCAAGGGTCCGGCGCCGGTGGACGACTTCATCGCCAAGCTGAAGGCCGCCGTCACCGCCAAGGGCGCGGCCGACCGCTCCGCCACGCTGGGCGGGGGCGCGGGCGACGCGAGCCAGGCCGAGCTCGCCAAGGCGATGAGCGACCTCGCCGCCGCCTCCGCCACCGCGCCGCCCATGGTGCAGGCGATCACCTCCGGCTCGTCCAAGGCGGGCGACAAGGCGCAGGTCAGCGCCGCGACCGGGGCGGTGGGCGCGGTCTACGACCAGCTCAAGCCCCAGTGCTCCAGCGTGACCGAGCAGCGCTACCCGTTCGTCACCGCGTCGAAGAGCGACGCCCCGCTGGGCGACCTCCTGCGGGTGTTCGGCTCCAACGGCGCGGTCGACCAGTTCGTGCAGACCAAGGCGCGGCCGCTGCTCGACACCTCCGGCCCCGTCTGGCGCTGGCAGACGGGCAATCCCGTGGCCGCCACGCTCGATCCCACCAGCGCCGACGAGTTCAGGAAGGCGCAGGGGATCCGCGACCTCCTCGCCACCGGCCTTCCCCTGAAGGTGGAGGCGGCGGGCTTCGGCGGGGCGACCACGGCGGCGGAGATCAGCTTCGGCGGCCAGACGCAGAAGTTCGACGCCAACCAGGCGGGCGCGCGCACCATGCAATGGACCGCCTCCGGCCTGCCCGAGGCGCGCGTGACCCTCTACGCGGGCGCGACCAAGCAGAAGGACTTCACCGCCGACGGCCCCTGGGCGCTCTACCGCCTGATGGACGGGGCGAAGAAGGAGAACGCCGGACCCTTGGCGATCAAGGCGACCTTCGGCGAGGGTTCGGCCTACGCCACCTTCCGCATCACCTTGCCCAGCGAGGACAACCCCTTCAGCCGCGGCGGCCCCTGGTCGTTCCGCTGCCCGCCGAAGCTGTAGGGCGGCGGAGGTGGCGGGGGCGCCCTTCCTGTTCGGCAAGCTGCCCGCGCACGGGGACTTCGTGTCGCGCGGCCTGTCCGACGCCGACCGGGACGCCTGGGACGCCTGGTCGACACGAGCGCTCGACGCCCTGCGCTCCGCGACGGGCGAGGCGTTCGACGACGCCCATGGCGCGGCGCCGCCTTGGCGCTTCGTCACCGGGAGCGGCGCGCGCTGGCGCGCGGGGGCGCTCGCGCCCTCGATGGACGGCGCCGGCCGCCGCTACCTCCTGGCCGTCGGCCTCGCCGGATTGGACGGGCCGCAGGCGGGCGCCCTGGGGCTTCAGGTGGCCGAGCAGGCGGAGACGCTGATCTACGAGGGGCTGGCGCAGGGCTTCTTGGCCGACACGCTCCACGGCTTGGCGGCCGAACGCTTCGCCGACCTGGAGGCCGCCGCCACGGACGCCGCCCGGGCGCTGGCGGCCACCCCGTCGGGGCCCGGGGCGTGGTGGACGCTGGGGTCGCTCGACGCCCCGCCGGTCGCACTCTGCGCAGGACCCGCCCCGCCCGACCTGTTCGCCCGCACCGTTCCGTCTCCTGGCTCGCCCTCGCTGGAGTCCGCCGCATGACCGCGTTCCGCGTGAAGACCGCCAGCGTCACCCACCCCGGCCTCGTGCGCTCCGCCAACGAGGATTCGATGCTGGTCCGGGAGGCGGACGGCGTCTGGCTCGTCGCCGACGGCATGGGCGGCCACGCCAACGGCGCCTGGGCCTCGGGCGCGGTGGCGCACGCGGTGCGCCAGGCGCAGGGCGGCGGCGGGTTCGACGCCGACGTGGCGGCGCTGGCGGGGGCGCTGCAGGCGGCCAACGGCCACATCTTCTCCACCGCCCAGGCCAACGGCGCGCGCATGGGCTCGACGGCGGTGGTGCTGCACATCGCGGGCGACCGCTTCGCCTGCGTCTGGGCGGGGGACAGCCGCATCTACCTGATGCGCGACGGCGCCCTGCACCGGCTGACGCGCGACCACACCCAGGTGCAGGAGATGGTCGACCGGGGCCTTCTGACGCCCGAGGAGGCCGAGCGCCACCCCATGGGCCACGTCCTCTCCCGCGCCGTGGGCGTGCAGGAGGCGCTGGAGCTGGAGGCGGTCAGCGACGCGGTGAAGTCGCGCGACGTCTTCCTGCTGTGCAGCGACGGCCTCTCCGGCTTCGTCTCCGAGGCCGAGATCGCCGAGCGGCTGGGGAGCTTCCCGGGCGAGACCGCGTGCAAGCGCCTGCTGGAACTGGTGCTCTCGCGCGGCGCGCCCGACAACGTCACCATGGTCGCGGTCGCCTGCGAGGAGACCACGGTCCTGAGCTTCCTTCAGCCAGAGCCGGCGTAAGCGTAAGGCGAAAGGCGTCATGCCCCCCTCCGACGACGACCAGCCGCCCGGCGGCGACCCCAACCGCACGGTGTTCAACCCGGGCGGCGGCGCGCCCCCGCCCCCCGCGCGCGGCCCCGCGCCCGGGGGCCACGACCCGACCGTGTTCATGCCCTTGCTCCCGCCCTCGGGCGCCGCCGCGGTCGAGCCCGGCTGGGGCGCCGAGGCCTCTCCCCCCGCCTCCGCCGCGCCGCCTTCGAGCCCGGTCTGGGACGCGGTGATGCCGGAGCCCGCCCCCTACGCCGCGCCCCCCGCCTTCGCCGCGGCGGCCGCGCCGTCCAACGAGGGACGCATCGCGCCGGGTGTGGTGCTGAACAACATCTACGAGGTGCGCAAGTTCATCGCTCGCGGCGGCATGGGCGAGGTGTACGAGGGGATCAACGTCCAGACCGACGAGCGGGTGGCGATCAAGGTGATCCTGAGCCACCTGGCGATGGACCCCTCGGTGCAGGCCATGTTCCGCAAGGAGGCGCGCACCCTGACGCGCCTCTCCCACCCCGGCCTGGTGCAGTACCGCGTGCTGGCGCAGGAGCCCGCGCTCGGCGTCCTCTACATCGTCACCGACTTCATCGACGGCGGCCAGCTCAGCGACTATTACGGCCAGATCCACCCGGGCGCGGACGAGCTGGAGAGCCTCCTGCGGCGGCTCTCGGCGGGGTTGGCGGCGGCGCACGAGCTGGGCGCCATCCACCGCGACATCAGCCCCGACAACGTGCTTCTGCCCGAAGGCCGGCTCGACCAGGCCAAGATCATCGACTTCGGCATCGCCAAGGACCTGGACGCCTCGTCCAAGACCATCGTGGGCGACGGGTTCGCGGGCAAGCTGGGCTTCGTGGCGCCCGAGCAGTTCGGCGACTACGACCGCCAGATCGGCCCCTGGACCGACGTCTATTCCCTGGCGCTGGTGATCCTGACCGCCGCCGCCGGCAAGCCCGTGGACATGGGCTCCACCCTGGTCGACGCCATCGACAAGCGGCGCAAGGGTCCCGACCTCTCCGTCGTGCCGGAGCGTATCCGGCCGGTGCTGGAGGGGATGCTCAAGCCCGACCCGGCCGAGCGCTACCGCTCCATGGCCGACGTGCTCGTCGCGCTCGACAAGGTGGCCCACGGCGCGCCCCCACCCCCACCCAAGACGCTGGACAAACCGGCTGCAGGCGGCGCGGCCGGGTCGAGCCCGCGGGCGCCGGCGAAGACGTCCAACCTGCCGATGATCGCGGCGGGCGTCGGCGCGGTGGTGGTGCTCGGCGGGATCGGGGCGGTGGTCGCGCTCTCCGGCGGCAAGAACTCCGCCCCGCCCGTGGCGGCGGCGGCCGGGGCTCCGGCTGCGGGCGCAGGCACCGACGCGCGCGCTTCCGAGAAGGTGCGCGCCGCGGTGGAGGCCTCGCTGGCCGGCGTCGCCTGCACCTGGCTCGACATCGACGGCGCCACCGACGACGGGGCGGGCGGGGTCTCGCTGCGGCTCTCAGGCGTGGCGGGCTCGCCCGTGGCGGCCCAGGCGGCGGTGCAGAAGGTGGCCGCCGGCACCGGCGCCAAGGTCGGCCTGATCGACACCGCCAACGTCTTCCCCGTGCCGCAGACCGCCTGCGCGCCGCTCGACACCCTGCGCCAGTTCCGCGAGCCGAGTTCCGACGCGGGGCGCTCGATCACCTCGCAGCAGTCCAACTGGGAGCTGATGAAGAGCGCCGCCCCCTGCCCGGACAACAACGCCAAGGCGGTGGTCGACATGAAGACCGGCGGTCCGGCGCAGCAGTTCACCCTGCTCGGCGTCGACCGCAAGGGCGGGCTGCAGCAGATCTTCAAGGACCGCGCGGCCTTCGACACCTTCGCCAAGGGCTTCCCCGATCTGGTCTCCGACAAGGGCGGCGGCGCCTATTCGACCGCCTTCTGCCAGAACGAGACCGGCCTGTTCGGCAACGTGCTGCTCAAGGGCGCGGGGCCGTTCGACGTCGACCTGCCCGACATCGCCAAGTCCAACCAGTCCAAGGTGGTGGACTCAGCCTGGCTCAAGGCCTTCGCCGACAAGGCGCGGGCGGGCGGCTGGAAGACCTCGATGGTCTGGTATCGGGTGGTGAACGACCAGTCCTGAGCCGGACCCTGCGTCCTGGATGGACGGCTCAGCCGATCAGAACGGTCGGCGCGCCGAGCACGATGGCGCCGCCGTGCGCGGTCAGGTCCCCGATGCGCGCGGCGGGCATGCCGCCGACCAGCACGGTGAAGGACCCCAGCGCGATCACGTCCGGCGGGCCGACGCAGACGCAGGCGTCGCCAACCCGCGCCTGCGGCAGGCTGACGGTCAGGACCGTAAAACACCCCAGGACGATGGGGCCGCCGACATGGGGCACGATGCCCGTCACCATGGGGCACACGTGCATGTCGGTGATGCGTGAGGCGGGCATGCCCATCGCGTCAGCTCTCCTTCGGCCTCATCGCCCCTGCGCCTTCATCTGGGCGGCGGCCTGTTCGTAGGCGGCTTTGAACGCCTTGGCGAAGACGTCCATGAAGGCCTCGTCGCTCCCCTTGGCCACGCCCTCGAATTCGCGTTCGTAGGCGTCCCACAGGGCCGCGTTCTTGGCGCTGGGCAGGATCTTGGCCAGCAGGCCCCGCGTCTCGGCGCGCTGGCGGATCGCGGCGGGGGAGAAGCGGTCCAGCGTGGAGCGCAGCGCCCCCTGCATCGCCGCCAGCGTCGCCATCTGGTGCGCCTGCAGGTCGCGGAAGCTGTCCTCCACCGCGTCGTTGGCGCCCATGAAGCCGCGTTCCGGCGGATTGAGCAGCTGGGCCAGCACCCGCTCAGGCGAGCGGGCGAATTTGATCGGGTTGTTGCCTTTCAGCTCCAGCGTGGTCGACTGCGCGCCGAGCTGCGCCTTGGCACGGGCGCGCGCCTCCATCATCACCACCAGCCCTGCGACCAGCCGTCGGATCATGGCCCCGGCGGAGGCCGCGGCCTGCACGGGCTCGGCCTTCAGCGAGGCGGCGTCGACGCCCGCGGCCTCGAGGAAGGCGCGCCAGGCCCCGTCCGACGCCGGGCCGCCCGAGGGCGCGGCCGCCGATCCGGCTGCAGGCGCGCTCCAGTCGCCGCCGAAGCCGCCGCGGCCCCAGTCGACGGTGTTGCTGGCGGCCATGGCGCCCCACACGTCCGTCCCCGCGGCGGGCGGCGGCGGCTCGGGCGCGTCCACGCGCGGCGGCGACCAGTTCTGG
>CAZZZR010000057.1:0-11414 GCA_964658605.1 uncultured Caulobacter sp.
CAGGCTCGTCGAAAATCTTAGGGACGCCCTGCGTCCCGACTCCTCCGGTCAGCCGCCGAGCGGAGGGCGGGTCAAGGGCGAAGAGCGAAGCGTCCCTTGACGCGCCCGAGCCCGGCGGCCGTGCGCTGCAGCGCAGAGGTCCGCGGTTAGCGGGCGCCGACGTCCGTGGTGGCCCGCACAACAACCAGCTGTGGTGGACCTGCCGCAGTGCTCGGCCGCATCAAGGCACGCTCCGCTTCGCTGCGCTCTACGGCCTTGACCCGTCCCGCGCGCGACGGCTGACCGGATTGCGTCGGGACGCGGGGCGTCCCTCCTAAACAAGTTCGACCCTCCGGGACGGGGCGGAGCGCAACGCCCCTCGCCTGCCGCCCCCGCTTTACGCGTGCGGGACCTGGATCTGCCCGCGAAGGTGGTCCACCACCGCCCGCGCGTCAAACGCCCGACGGTCGCCCGCGGGCTTCGGACCCTTGCCCATCACGATCTCGGCGTTGGCCTGGTACTGGCTGATCTGGCGTACGTCGATGTCGTTGCCGAACCCGCCGCCGAAGCCGTAGGGGCCGCCGAACGCGCCGCCGTAGCCGTAGCGCCAGCCGCCGTAGCCGCGGCCGTAGAAGCCCCAGCGCGGGCCCCAGTAGCCGCCCCAGCCGTCGTAGAAGGGGTCGCTGAAGCCGACATAGTCGGTCTTGCGCTCCGTGTTCCGGTCCACCGTCGTGAACCAGTCGTAGCCGTTCTGCAGCGTCAGGTCGGCCGCGCGATAGAGCAGGTAGCGCTCCACCGTCTGGCGGCTGGTCAGCGAGTTGCCGCTGAAGGTCACGCTCCAGCGGTTGGGCTCGATCTGCTGGTCGCTGTAGCCGCCGGACGCGTGCGTTCCGTGCGCCCCCAGCGGCTGGTAAGGCGTAGCCGTCTCACAGGCGCCCAGAGCCAGGAGTCCGGCCAGGGCCGCCGTCATCATCACACGCTTCATCGCGCGCTTCTCCATGGAGGGAGATTCCCCTCGATCTTCGACACACCCCGTGTCCGTGGAAGTGGTGGCCGGGGGCGCGAGTTCCAAGCGTGAGCGCAGGTTGCGGCGCACGCAAGGCGCTCGGGCGTCGGCCGCGTCACAGCCGAAGCGCGATGAGCGCTCCGGCGCCCATCAGCAGCAGGCCGCTCACCACGGAGAACGCCTGCGCGTTGCGCGGCTCCCGCAGCCGGGCGGCCAGGGCGGCGCCCCCCAGGCCGTAGGCGCCCAGCACGGCGGCGTCGATCGCCAGAGCCGCCGCCCCGATGAGCGCCAATTGGCCCGCCAGAGGTCGGCGCGCGTCGAGGAAGGGCGGCAGCACGGCGGTGAAATAGAGCAGCGTTTTGGGGTTGGTGATCTGCACGACGAAGCCGCGGCCCATGTCGCGCCACGCCTCGCCCGGCGCCCGCGCGCCGGAATCGCCCGGCGACGCCCCCTCGGCCGCCCGTCCGCGCAAGCCGCGGACCACCGCCGAGCCGCCCAGCCACAGGAGGTAGGCCAGGCCGAGCAGGCCCAGCGGCCGGAAAACCCACGGCGCCGCCGTGATCAGCACGCCCAGCCCCAGCCCCGCCCCGCCGAACCACACCAGCCCCGCCAGGCTGATCCCCGCGACGCCCCCCGCCACCGCCGAGACGCCGCCCCTCGCGCCCGCCGCGATGCAGAACAGCACCGCCGGCCCCGGCGCCAGCGACATGGTGGTCGACACCCCGACGAAGGCCACGAACCGCGCGGGATCGACCGGCCAGACCATGCCGACGGCCGGCGCTCCCTAGTCCTGCGCGGAGGTGCGCGCGTCCCGCTTGGCCAGGACGCGCAGGCGCAGGGCGTTGAGCTTGATGAAGCCGGCCGCGTCGCGGTGGTCGTAAGCGACCTTGCCCTCCTCGAAGGTGACGAGGTCCTGGTCGTAGAGGCTGAACGGGCTCTCGCGGCCGACGATCGTGACGTTGCCCTTGTAGAGCTTCACGCGCACGCGGCCGGTGACCTTCTCCTGGCTGAAGTCGATGGCCGCCTGCAGCATCTCGCGCTCGGGGGCGAACCAGAAGCCGTTGTAGATCAAGCTGGCGTACTTCGGCATCAGCTCGTCCTTCAGGTGCATGGCTCCCCGGTCGAGGGTGATGCTCTCGATGCCCCGGTGCGCGGCGAGCAGGATCGTGCCGCCGGGGGTCTCGTAGACCCCGCGCGACTTCATGCCGACGAAGCGGTTCTCCACCAGGTCCAGGCGGCCGACGCCGTTGTCGTGGCCGAGCCGGTTCAACTCGGTGAGGAGCGCGGCGGGAGAGAGCGCCTCGCCGTCGATCGCCACGGGATCGCCGCGCTCGAAGTCGATCGTGAAGACATGCGGCCTGTCCGGCGCGTCCTCGGGGGAGATCGTGCGCTGGTGGACGAACTCGGGCGCTTCGACGGCGGGGTCCTCCAGCACCTTCCCCTCGCTGGAGCTGTGCAGCAGGTTGGCGTCGACGCTGAAGGGGGCGTCGCCGCGCTTGTCCTTGGCGATGGCGATCTGGTGCGCCTCGGCGAAGGCCAGGAGCGCCTCTCTGGACTTGAAGTCCCACTCGCGCCAGGGGGCGATCACTCGGATGTCGGGCTCCAGCGCGTAGTAGCCCAGCTCGAAGCGGACCTGGTCGTTGCCCTTGCCGGTGGCCCCGTGGCTGACCGCGTCGGCGCCCACGCGGCGGGCGATCTCGATCTGCTTCTTGGCGATCAGCGGGCGGGCGATGGAGGTGCCGAGGAGGTACTGGCCCTCGTACACCGTGTTGGCGCGGAACATGGGGAAGACGTAGTCGCGCACGAACTCCTCGCGCACGTCCTCGATGAAGACGTTCTGCGGCTTCACCCCGGCCCGCAGCGCCTTCTCGCGCGCCGGCTCGATCTCGCCGCCCTGGCCGAGGTCGGCGGTGAAGGTCACGACCTCGGCGCCATACTCGGTCTGCAGCCACTTCAGGATGATCGAGGTGTCCAGCCCGCCGGAATAGGCGAGCACGACCTTGCGGACGGGCGGGTCGGCGGGGGCGGCCATGGGCGCGTCCTTCCAAGGGCGGGGAGTCAGGGCGCGCGTGTAGGGACCGGGGCCGGGACGGTCAATCGCGGCCCGGCGCCGGACGCCTCAGATCAGCTCCAGCCTCATCGCCTTGGGATCGCCGCGCCAGCCGCGCTCGGCGGCGGCGCGATAGGCCTTGGCCGAGGCCGGATCGGTTCGCCCTCGCGCCTGCGCCATGACGAAGAGCGCCAGCGGGTCGTTCGGCTCGAAAGCCAGCGCCTTGCCGAGTTCGCGCTCGGCCCCGGCCGTGTCGCCCGAGAGCAGGCGCGCCGCGGCGAGCGTGCGGCGCGGCGGGAAGCCCCAGCCTGGCGGGTCGGGCCACTGGTCGGCCTTGTCGCGAAGGTCGGACGCGCGCGACAGCGCCGCGATCGCCTGCGGCCAGCGTCCGCGCAGCATCGCCGCCCGGCCGACCAGCATCTGCTGCGCGATCTCCACATAGGGCTTGCCCCCGTCGGGGACCTTGGCGCCGGCGCCCCGCTGCAGGTCGCCGAGCGCCTTCGCCTCCGCTTCGACCCCGGCGGCGTCGCCCGTGCGGGCGTGAGCCTCGCCGCGGGCGTAGCGCCAGATCGCCTCGTCGAGCGGCTCGGTCGGCTTGGGCAGCGCCAGCACCGTCTCCGGCGGCGCGTAGCGGGCGTAGGCGAAGTAGGCGCGGGCGTGGACGGGACCTCCGGGCTTGAACGTCTCCTGCGCCATCTTGGCGAAGGCCAGGGCGCCCGGCCCGTCCCCGCTCATCAGCGCCCCGCCCAGGCCGAAGCTGACGTTGTGGCCGTGGAGCGCGAAGCCGCGCGTCCCGCCGGGCGGGTTCAGCTCCGCGACGTAGCGCACGTCGGCGGCCGAGGCGCGCGCGTTGGCGGTCGCCGCGTCCTCGTAGCGGCCGAGGCGGTAGAAGATGTGGCTCGGCATGTGGACCAGATGCCCCGCGCCGGGCGCCAGCGTCCCCAGCCGGTCGGCGGCGATCTCCGCCCGCTTGGGATCGCCCGCGCCCTCCATCAGGTGAATCTGGAAGTGCAGCGCCGGGGCGAAGTCCGGGCTGCGGGCGATCACCCGCTCGATCAGGGTGCGGGCGCGGCCGGCGTCGGAGCGCGGGTCGCTCATCGCCGGCTTCCAGTCGAAATGGCTGGCGATCATCAGCGCGCTGGCCGCTTCGACGCTGACCGCGTCGTCGTTGGGGAACCGCGCTGCGAGCGCCTCCATGGCGCGGGCGTAGGCGCGGTCGTCCGTCACGGCCTTGCCCCAGCGCAGGGGATGGCGCGCCACCTCCGCCGCGATCAGCCCGCGCGCCTTGGGCGAGAGGCCGGCGTTGGCGGGCAGGGCGGCAAGGCGCTGGGCGTCGAGCGCCGCGGCGCGGGCGTCGGCGGCCTCCTTGCCCTCGACGGGGTAGTTGATCGTCGGGCCCCGCGCCTGCGCCTCGCCCCAGGCGCACATCGCGCAGTCGGGGTCCTTCACCCGCGCCCACTGGAAGGCGCGGATCGCTTCCGGCTCGTTGAAGGCGTCGTCCAGCCGCACGCCCTGGGCGAAGTAGCGGCCGGCCTCGCCCTCGGCGCCGCCCTTCACCCGCTCGACCGCGTATCCCGCAACGCCGAAGCCGGGCGCGAGGCCGGGCGGCGCCTTGGGCGGAGCGTCGCTTTCCGCGGGCGGCGCGGCCCCGGCGTGGCAGCTGGGCGCCTCGCCCAGGATCGCGGCCGGGGAGTCGGGCGCGGCGGAGGCGCCCGGCCAGAACGCCAGGGCCGCCACGCTCCCGATCAGCGCCTGAAGCCGCATGGCCGTCTCCCCCCGAAGCCTGCGCCAAGCTTACGCATTTGTAGGCCGCCGTCACCGCCGTCCTGCAAGCGCGGCTATGGCGGGGGGCGGTCTCGGCGCCTAAGCTCCACGCGCGGCGCACCGCACCGGGCGCCTCTTCGGAGACCACCCATGCGCGCCCTCGCCACCGCCCTCCTCGCCGCCGGCCTCCTGGCCTCGCCGCTTTCCGCCCTGGCCGCCGCCAAGAAGACGCCGCCCCCCGCTCCGGCGGCGGGCGCGGCTCCAGCCGCCAAGCCCGCGACCAAGGGCACCTCCAAGATGTCGGGCTGCGCCGCCCAATGGAAGGCGATGAGCGACGCCGACAAGGGCAAGTACAAGACCAAGGCCGAAGGCATGAAGTCGAAGAAGGGCGGCAAGCTCTCCGGCTACAACGTCTGGACCGGCGAGTGCATGAAGAAGGCCTGAGCCTTCCATAAGGCCAAGCTTTCTGGAGGCGGGCGCGGACGGAACCGTCGCCCGCCTCCCCCATTCTGGTGCGGACCCGCCCCTATGGAGACCGCGACCATGTCCGACGCCCACAAGGATCCCGCCGAGCTTGAGACGCGGCTCTGGAAGGAGATCGACGACGCCAAGTTCGGGATGCTGGGCCTCGTCGGCGGCGAACCCCACCACATGCAACCCATGACCGTGTTCGCCGACAAGGCCGCGCACGCGGTATGGTTCTACACCTCCAAGACCACCGACCTCTATCGGGACGCGGGCTCCGGGCATGACGCCATGCTCTGCCTCATGGCCAAGGACAACGAGTTCCAGGCCTGCCTGCACGGCAAGCTGACGCCGGCGCACGACAAGGCCAAGATCGACGAGTACTGGTCTCCCTTCGTGTCGGCCTGGTTCCCCGACGGGAAGGACGACGCCAACCTGACGATGATGAAGCTGGACCTCCTAGACGCCCGCGTCTGGGCGTCAAAGCGCGGGCCGTTCAGCTATCCGTTTGAGGTGGCCAAGGCGAACGTCACCCACACCCTGCCGGACGTCGGCGAGAAGGCGGATCTCGACCTGCGGTAGGCTTCAGGCGTCAGCGGGCGGAGGCGAAAGTCCCACTCGCGTTCGACGCGGAGGCTTGGCCGCTGACGGCGGCTGCGGCGCGCGTCAGGGTGTCGAGCGCTTTGTAGACGAAGCCGTAGGTCGGATAGACGGTCGTGCCGAGGTCGCCTTTGGGGTCGTACCACACCTTCACTTGGCTCCAGTCGCCGCCGGGAGAGACGTCGACCACTGTGACGTCCTTCTCCACCTGACCGCGCCGGCCGCCGATCAGCGACCAGTTGGCGTGCGTCACCTGGATGATCCGGTCGGTCAGCACCTGGCTCACCACCGCGACGTGGCCCAGCCGCATGACGCCGTTCGGCCGGAACACCAGCACCGATCCCGCCTTGGGCGCGGTGCCGCGGGCGTACTTGCCGGCCGCCTGGCTCCACCAGGTCCAGGCGTCGCCGAAGATCTGGATGCCGGTGAACAGGCGCGCGAACTGCGCACACTGCCAGCCCGTGGCCTTGATCGGGCCGCTGAAGGCATCGAGCGAGGGCGTCGAGGCGGCGTCCCTCGAGGCTTGCGGCGTGAAGGCGGCCAACGCGTTTCCGGCGGCGCGACGGAACGCGGCGACCGGCGTGTCGGTGGAGGGGAGGTCGGCGACCAGGCTTTCGGCGGAGACGTCGCGCGGCGGCGCGGGCGCCGCGGCGGCTTGGGCGTGCGGGGCGGCGAACAAGGCCGCCGACGCGAAGGCGGCCGCGCATCCGGCCGTCAGGCGTTGCAACATAACGCGGTTTTCCCTGCCGCCTCGGGTACGTCGTGACGCTAGCTTCACCCCGGTAAGGTGAACAATGCGTAATCAGGCCGCCGGCCGTGGTCGTTCGTCGCAGCCGGCGGCGGTCTCCTCCACCGGGCGGAAGGCGGATTTGCGACCGAGGTCACGTAGGAAAAGTCGCGCCGGGCGCTCGACGAACTGGTGCGTCGCGACCGCCGCGACGAGCACTCCCGCCACCAGAATGACCGACAGGAGCGGCGGCCAGGCGACACCTTCCGTGACGGGAACGAAACGGGCGGCCACGCCCGCGAGCCCGGCCCGCCAAGGGATTGCGACCATGTAGAGCGCGAAGCTCGCCTCCCCAAGATACACCGCCGGGCGCGACGCCAGCACGGGCGACCCGTGCCGCGCCATCTCCGCCAGCGCCAAGATCAGCCCGCCCGTGGCGGCGACGGTCACGGCGTCGGGCGCGCCTAGGGCCGCGGCCGCAAGGGCGGTCGTTGCGAACAGCGCTGCGGCGACATACGCCTCGCGCCGGGTCCGCGTCACGCCCGTCCGCCAGCAGAGGAACAGGGCGCAGCCGTAGGCGAACGGCGGCGCGATCCTCACCGCGCCCCAGGCGATGGTGGCCTTCGTCAGCGGGAAGCCGGCCACCATCGGGAAGAGGGCGTAGGCGCAGGCCAGGGCCGCCAGCGCCCCGGCGACCGCCGCCAACGGCCTTCCGCGCAGCCGCCACGCGACCCACGCGAAGCCGGGGAAGGCCAGGTAGGCGGCCCACTCCGCGGAGATCGACCAGGACGGGTGGTTCCAGGCCGCGCTCGGCGCCAGCCCCCAGGCCTGGGTGAGGGTGAGGTTGGCGGGCAACGCGCGCCAGTCGATCACGCCGTGCTGGGACGGGCGCCCCATCGCCGCGGCCGCCAGCCCCATGGCGCCCATGGCGGCCAGGGTGAAGAGGTGCGTCGGGTAGATCCGCGCCACGCGCGCCCACAGGAAGCTTCCGTAGCCCCCGCGACCGGAGCCGAACCCTTCCAGATAGACGTGGCAGAGGATGAAGCCGGACAGCACGAAGAACGCCTCGACCCCCAGATAGCCCTTGGCGGCCAAGCCCGTGGGGGCGACGCCGAACAGGTCGATCCAGTAGTGGAAGGCGACCACCCAGGCCGCCGCGACCATGCGGAAGCTGGTGAGCTGTCGCAGGTTGGCGGGCGTCGCGGGCGCGGGCATCGGAAGCTCCGGGGCGGCTCGCCCGGCTCCAGCCTTACGCAAGCGGCGCAAACGCCGCGCTAACGGGCGTCAGGTTCGGCGGAAGACGGCGGTGGCGGAGGCGGCCAGGGCGCCGTCGGCCGTGCGCGCCTCGGCGCCCAGGAACACGAGGGTGCGCGTCGCCCGCTCCACCCACGCCTGGCAGGCGAGGCCGTCCGGCCCGACCGGCGCGCCGGCGAGATCGAGGGCGATCGAGACCGGATGCGCGCCTGCGCCGGCCGCCTGCGCCAGGTGCGGGGCCAGCGCTGCGGCCAAGGCTGACCAATCGTCGCCTTCGGACGCCAGGCGGGCGCCGGGCGCAGGTGCGGCGTCTTCGTTCACGGCGAAGCTCTCGCCGCGGGGGATCGCCCCGTCAAGCCGAGAGCGCCCGCCACAACGGACAAGAAAAGGACCCGGCGTCGGGGAGGACGCCGGGTCGCAAGGCTGGGTCGAGCTGGAAGGGACGAGCGTCAGCGGACGCTGGCGACCTCGGCCGCGGCGGGCGCCTTGGCGACGGTCGAGCCGCCCAGGCCCGCGTCGCACTTGGCGAGACGTGCGGCGTCGAAGCTGTTGTAGGCGACGATCGGACCGACCTCCTTGGCCAGCGCGCGGCAGCCTTCCAGGCCGAGCGTCCGGTCGGTGGTGGCGTCGGCGCGGCAGGTGTCGCCGGCGCAGTTCCAGGTGGCGCCGGCGGCGACCAGCTTCACCGGGGAGGCGACCGGCGACTGCAGTTGGACCAAGAGCGGCTGGCCGGCGAAGGCGACCGGCGCGGCGAAGACGGCGGCGGCCAGCGAGGCCGAGGCGAACATCTGACGGATCATGGCGACGACTCCTGAGGAGGAGCGGCGGGCGCCTTCCGGGGAGGAAGAAGGCCGCGGCGGGTTTCGATCTGAACGCTGTTAAAACCGAACTGAGCGCTGTTTAGATCAACCTGTTTTCGCGCGCAAGGGGGCGCCCTCGCTTTTTTCTTTTGCAAGTGCGAAGGAGGGCGCGCCGCCGCCTTTGCAGGCGCCGCAGCCCGCTTCGGATCAGGCGAGCGAGGCGTCGATGCCCTTGCAGGCTTCCACCAGGCCCTTCACCGACTCAACCGACTTGGCGAACATCTCGGTCTCCGCGGCGTCCAGCGGGAACTCGATCACCCGCTCCGCGCCGCCCGCGCCGATCACCGCGGGGACGCCCACGTACATGTCGCTCTGTCCGTACTGGCCGCTCAGGTGGGCGGCGACGGGCAGGACGCGCTTCTTGTCCTTGAGGTAGCTGGTCGCCATGGCGATGGCGCTCTCGGCCGGGGCGTAGAAGGCGCTGCCGGTCTTGAGCAGGCCCACGATCTCGCCGCCGCCGCCGCGCGTGCGCTTGACGATGGCGTCCAGGTCCTCCTGGCTCAGCGCGCCCGTTTCGACCAGCACGTTCAGCGGCAGGCCGCCGACGGTGGAGTAGCGGATCATGGGCGCCATGTCGTCGCCGTGCCCGCCCAGCGTCCAGGCGTGCACGTCCTGCACCGAGACGCCGAGCTTCTCCGACAGGAAGTAGCCGAAGCGGGCCGAGTCCAGCACGCCCGCCATTCCCACCACCTTGGCGGTCGGCAGGCCGGAGAACTTCTGCAGCGCCCACACCATGGCGTCGAGCGGGTTGGTGATGCAGATCACGAAGGCGTCCGGCGCGTGCGCCTTGATCCCCTCGCCCACCGCATTCATGACCTTCAGGTTGATGCCCAGGAGATCGTCGCGGCTCATGCCGGGCTTGCGCGGCACCCCGGCGGTGACGATGCAGACATCGGCGCCCGCGATGTCGGCGTAGGCGTTGGCGCCCTTCAGCGTGACGTCCTTGCCGAACACCGCCGAGCCCTGCGCGATGTCGAGCGCCTTGCCCTGCGGCGTACCCTCGGCGATGTCGAACAGCGTCACGTCGCCCAGCTCCTCGCGCGCCGCGACGTGGGCGAGCGTGCCTCCGATCATGCCGGCTCCGATGAGGGCGATCTTGGCGCGGGCCATGCGGGCGTCTCCGGGGATGAGGTGGCGGCTCTGGACGGTGGCGTCTAGCCCCGCCGACCGCGGGCGGCAAGGCGGCCGCGTCATGGCCGATGACGCAGCGCAGCAAGGCGGCTAAAGCCGGGCCATGAGCAAGACCGATCCCGGCCGCTTCTTCGAGGACTTCCGCGTCGGCGAGGTGCTGGCGCACGCGACGCCTCGCACGCTCGGCGAGGGCGACGCGGCGGCCTACATGGCGTTGCACGCGCCGCGGCACGCGATCTTCTCGTCCGCGCCGTTCGCCGCCGCCTGCGGACTGGAGCGGGTCCCGCTCAACCCGTGGCTCGTGTTCCACACCGTCTTCGGCAAGACGGTGCCGGACGTCTCGCTGAACGCGGTGGCCAACCTCGGCTACGGCGAGGGGCGCTGGCTCGCGCCGGTCGTAGCGGGCGACACCCTGTCCGCCTCTTCCGAGGTGATCGGGGTGAAGGAGACCTCGAACGGTCGGTCGGGCGTCGTCTACGTGCGCACTACGGGCGTGAACCAGCGCGGCGAGGCGGTCTTGCGCTACGTCCGCTGGGTGATGGTGAGGAAGCGCGACCCCGCCTGGCCCGCGTCGACGCCGCACGTGCCCGAACTGGCGGAGGGGGTGGAGGCCGGCGACCTCGTCCCGCCGCCGGAGCTCGACTTCCGCGGCTACGACTTCACCGCCGCGGGCGCGCCCCACGCGTTCGAGGACTACGCGGTCGGCGAGCGGATCGACCACGTGGACGGCATGGCGGTGGAGGAGGCGGAGGCGCAGATGGCCACGCGGCTCTACCAGAACACCGCCAAGGTGCACTTCAACGCCTTCGAACGTTCGCGGGACCCGAGCGGGCGGCGGCTGGTCTATGGCGGCGTGGTGATCTCGACGGCGGCGGCGCTGGCCTTCAACGGGCTGCAGAACGCGGGGCTGGTGCTGGGGCTGAACGGGGGCCGGCACGTCAACCCGTTCCACGCCGGCCGCACGCTCTTCGCCTGGAGCGAGGTGCTGGACACGGCGGTGCTCGACGCCGAGCGCCGCATCGGGGCCCTGCGCCTGCGGCTGGTGGCGACCATGGACCGCCCCTGCGCGGACTTCCCCGACAAGGACGCGGCCGGCGTATACCCGCCGGAGGTGTCGCTGGACCTCGACTATTGGGCGGCGATCCCGATGCGCGGATGAGCGGCTTCATCCTCGATCCCCGGCTCGCCGCAGACAGCATGCCCGTCGTGACGCTCGGGCTGTGCGAAGCGCGGTTGCAGGACGACGCCCGCTGGCCCTGGCTGGTGCTGGTTCCCCGCCGGGCGGGACGGATCGAGCTTGAGGACCTGGACGAGGCCGACAGGGCAGAACTGATGGCGGAGGTGGTCGCCGCCGGCCGCGCCGTGCGCGCGATCGGCGAAGCCCTAGGCGCGCCGGTGGCCAAGCTGAACGTCGGCGCCCTGGGCAACGTCGTATCGCAGTTGCACGTGCATGTGATCGGCCGCCGCCCCGGGGACCCGGCAGGCGACGGCCCGGTCTGGGGCGTCGGCGCCGCGACGCCCTACACGGCGCAAGACCGCGCGCGCGCGGTCGAGGCGGCGGCCGCCAGCCTGCGAAGC
>CAZZZR010000058.1:0-11358 GCA_964658605.1 uncultured Caulobacter sp.
GGAAGGGCCCGGCACCGGCGTGGTGAAGTGGTTCAACACCACCAAGGGCTTCGGTTTCATCGCCCCCGACTCGGGCGGCCCGGACGTGTTCGTGCATGCCTCGGCGGCCGAGCGCGCGGGCCTGCGCTCGCTCAACGAAGGCCAGCGGGTGAGCTACTCGCTGGAGAGCGACCGGCGCACCGGCAAGAAGTCCGCCGAGCAGCTGAAGCTGATCTGAGACCGCGTCTCGGCCGACGCTGGCGACGCACGTTCGGCCTTCATCCTCCGAACGTCCGAAAGCGCGTCCGTGACCGATCCCATCCGTTTGCCCGCCTGCGCCGCAGCGGCGCTTCTGCTCAGCGCCTGCGGCGACAACGCCAGGCTTCCGATCACCGCCGGCGAGGGCCCCACGCCCACCCTGCCCGCGCCGCAGAAGGCGCTGCTGACGACGATCAACACGGCCAAGGCCGTCGGCTGGCCGCCGGGCGCCAAGCCCGTCGCCGCATCCGGTCTGCAGGTGCAGGCCTTCGCCGAGGGGCTCGATCATCCCCGCTGGCTCCTGCCGCTGCCCAATGGCGACGTTCTGGTCGCCGAAACCAACGCGCCGCCCAAGCCGGACGACTCCAAAGGCTTCAAGGGCAAGATCGAGAAGATCGTGATGACCGGCGCAGGCGCGAACACGCCCACCGCCAACCGCATCAGCCTCTTGCGCGACACCGACGGCGACGGCGTGGCCGACGTGAAGACGGTGTTCCTGTCGGGCCTGAACTCCCCCTTCGGCATGACGCTGGTCGGACACGACCTCTACGTCGCCGACACCGACGCGGTGCTGCGCTTCCCCTACACGGCGGGCGAGACGAAGATCACGGCGCAGGGCGTGAAGGTGGTCGACCTGCCGGCCGGGCGCATCAACCACCACTGGACTAAGAACGTCATCGCCAGCCCCGACGGGTCGAAGCTCTACGTCACCGTGGGCTCCAACTCCAACGCCGGCGAGAACGGGCTGGCCGCGGAGGAGGGCCGCGCCGCGATCTGGGAGGTGGACCGGGCGACCGGCGCGCACCGCGTCTTCGCGTCGGGCCTGCGCAACCCCAACGGCATGGGCTGGCAGCCGCAGAGCCACGCGCTGTGGACCTCGGTCAACGAGCGCGACGAGATCGGCGGCGACCTCGTGCCAGACTACATGACCTCGGTGAAGGACGGCGCCTTCTACGGCTGGCCGTTCAGCTGGTACGGCCGGCACGTCGACGACCGGGTCAAGCCGCAGGACCCGGCGATGGTCGCCAAGGCGATCCCCCCCGACTACGCGCTGGGCGCCCACACCGCGTCCCTCGGCCTGACCTTCTCCAGCGGCGACGCCCTGCCCCCACAGTTCCGCGACGGCGCGTTCATAGGCCAGCACGGTTCCTGGAACAGGAAGCCCCGCAGCGGCTACCGGGTGATCTTCGTGCCCTTCGCCGGCGGCAAGCCCAGCGGCAAGCCCGTCGAGGTGCTGACCGGCTTCCTCAGCCCGTCCGGCGAGGCGCAGGGCCGCCCCGTGGGGGTGGCCATGGACGCCAAGGGCGCGCTGCTGGTGGCCGACGACGTCGGGAACAAGGTCTGGCGGGTGACGGCGGCGCGCTGACCGCTGCGTCCGTCCGCGCGCATGTCCACCGCGATCGTACTCGCTCCCGCCTGCGGGCCGGAGGTGGGCGGCGGCCACGTCATGCGCAGCGCGGCGCTGGCGACCGCCCTTTCAGCGCAGGGCTGCGCCTGCACCTTCGCCGTCGGACCCGAGGGCGCGGCCATCCTAGAGCGCTTCTTCCCCGGCGCCTTCGGGACGGCGCAGGTGCGACGGGGAGACGGCGCGGCGCTCGCGGCCCTTGCGACATCGCTGGACGTGCGGGCGGTGGTGTTCGACGACTACGAGGTTTACGCCGAGGTCGAACGCCGCCTCGCCGCCCCCGGGCGGGTGCTCGTCGCCGTCGACGACCTCTCGGACCGACCACACGCCGTCGACCTCCTGTTCGATCCCGGACCGGAACGGCGGGTCGCCGACTACGCCGACCTCGCGCCCGGGGCGGAGGTGCGGGTCGGCCCGGCCTATGCGCTCCTGCGGCCGGGCTTCGCCGCGCCGGCTTCCCGTCCCCCAGCCCCCGTCCTGCGGCGCCTGTTCGTCTCCTTCGGCCTCAGCGACGTCGGCGGGGTCGCCGCGCGCGCGGTTCGGCTGGCGCGCAGGATCAACCCCAGGCTCGCCTTCGATGTCGCCCTCTCCGCCGACGCCCCCAGCCGCCGCATCCTGGAGGGCGAGGCCGGCGTGGCCCTGCACATCGAGACCCCCGATGTGCTCGCCCTCATGCTCAAGGCCGACGCCGCCCTGGGGGCGGGTGGATCGGGCGCGTGGGAGCGGGCGGCGCTGGGGCTTCCCAGCCTCACCGTGGTGGTGGCCGACAACCAGCGCCCCGCCATCGACGCGCTCTCCCGCGCCGACGCCGTCATCGCCTGCGACCTGCGCGCGCCGGACTTCGAGGCCGCGTTCACGCGGGGGCTGGCCGACCTCGCCTCGCCGGAGGTGCGCACGCGCCTCTCCGCACGGTCGCGCGCGCTGTGCGACGGCCGGGGGGCGGAGCGGGCGGCGGACGCGATCCTGGCGGCGGTCAGGACGCGATCGTGAGCGCGCCCGGCGCCCAGCCCCGCGCCGACAGCCGCTTCTCGGCGCGCGCGGCTGCGGCCGGCCATTCGGCCGCGAGGAGGCCGAAGCCGAACGCGTCGCGCGGCCGCCCTCCCTTCACCACGTGCTCGCGCAGCACCGCCTCGCGGGTGAAGCCGAACGCCTCGTGCAGCCGCCAGGCGTGCGCGTTGTCGGCCAGCACCTCGACCCACAGCTTGCGCAGCCCCGCGACCTCGAACGCCCAGCGCAGGATCAGGAACTCGACCGCCGCCCCAATCCCTCGGCCCCGCATCGCGGGGTCGGCGAGGTAGGAGCCCCACTCCCCCCAGCCGTGCGCGCCCAGACCTACGACATGCGCCACGCCGCAGGGCTCCCCGTCCGCCTCCGCCACCCAGTACCGCCGGTCGTCGCGCGCCAGCGCGGACTCCATCCACAGCGCATGTTCCGCCGCGCCGATAGTGTGGTCACCGTACATGAAGTAGGCGACCTCCGGGCTGTTGCGCCAGCCGAGCACGCGCGGGCCGTCCGCCGCCTCCAGCCGACGCAGGTGCAGGCGGGAGGGCGGCGCGCTCATGCGGCGTCCGGGATCGCCACACCCGGGTGTGCAGCCTGCCACGCCAGGATCGCGTCGCTGTCGAACGCGGGATCCCGCGGATACAGATCGGCGTAGACCGAGGAGACGAAGGCGAAGTCCTCCACCGTGTCCACCGTCCAGCGCCAGCGCTCGGGCGGATCTCGGCGGACCTCGGCGCGGGCGAAGCGGTCGGGCCGGGCGATGACGAAGGGCGTCACGTGCTCGCGGTCGTAGACCTCGGTCGCCTCGGCCGCGGCGGCCAGGAGAGCGGAGGCGCGGACGACCTCCACGTCGAGCCCGCGCGGGAAGGTGCGGCCGAAGGTGTTGGCGGTGTAGTCCGCGCCCTGCGCCAGGTGGACGGTGGCGCATCGATCGACCACCTCCGGATCGGCCAGGGGGCAGTCAGCCGTGAGGCGCATCACGTGCTCGGCGGGGCCGCAGGCGGCGAGCGCCACGGCGAACCGCCCGAGCACGTCGTCCAGCGACCCCCGCACCACCTCGATCCCCGCCTCCGCCAAACGCCCGGCGAGAGGATCGTCGGAGGGCTCGACGCTGGTCGCGACCGCCAGCCGCGTGATGGAGCGGGCCCGCCGCAGCCGCTCGATCTGGCGCAGGATCATCGGCTCGCCCAGGATTGGTTTGAGCACCTTGCCCGGCAGGCGGCTGGAGCTCATCCGCGCCTGCAGGATCGCCAGCATCAGACGGCGTGCGCCGCGGCCTGCGCGCAGGGCTCGGGATGGTCGCCGCACTCCACCTGCAGCGTCGCATGGCCGATGCCGAAGCGGTGGCGAAGCTCGTCGGCGAGCCCGCGCAGCAGCGCGTCGTCGGGCGGTGCGCCGGGGCGGACGAGGTGGGCGGTCAGGGCCACGTCGGTGGTCGACATGGCCCAGATGTGCAGGTCGTGCACCTCGCTGACGCCCGGCGCGGCGACGAGGTGGTCGCGCACGGCCTGGGCGTCGACGCCCGGCGGCACCGCGTCCAGCGCCAGCTTCAAGCTCTCGGTCAGGAGCGACCACGTGCCGGCCACGATCACCGCGCTCACCGCGAGCGTGGCCAGGGGGTCCAGCCAGCGCCAGCCGGTGAACAGGATCGCCGCCCCCGCCAGAGCCACGCCGAGCGACACGAGCGCGTCGGCGGCCATGTGCAGGAAGGCGCCGCGCACGTTCAGGTCGCCCTTGCCGCCGGACGCGAACAACGTCGCGCTGACGCCGTTGACCACCACGCCGCCGAGCGCGACCACGATCACCGTCAGCCCCGCCGTCGGTTCCGGGTGGAGCAGCCGCCGGATGGCCTCCCACGCGATCGCGCCGGTGACGATCAGCAGCGCCGCGGCGTTGCCGAGCGCCGACAGGATCGAGAGCCGCCGCAGGCCGTAGGTGTAGCGTTGCGTCGGCCGCGACCGGCCCAGCGACTGCGCCACCCACGCCGCGCCCAGCGCCAGCACGTCGCTGAGGTTGTGGCCCGCGTCCGCCACCAGCGCGAGCGACCCCGAGGCGAGGCCATAGCCCGCCTCGACCGCGAGATAGGCGGTGTTCAGCACCATGCCGATCAGGAAGGCCCGCCCGAAGTCGGCCGGGGCGTGCACGTGCGCGTGGCCATGGCCGTGTCCATGCGCGTGTCCACGCCCGCCGTGGGCATGCGCGTGGCCGTGGTGATCGTGGGAAGAGGCGGTCATGGCGGCGCACTCTAGCAAGCGTCGCCTCTGCGACACACCCGACATGCGGCGCGAACGTGGCCGTGACGCGACGATACCGTCTCGGCGCGTTCCGTGACACATGCGCGACGACCCGCGGCGACCGATCGCGGGCGGAGGATCGGGCAATGCGCATTTCCATGATGACCGGCGTCGCCCTGGCGGCGCTGGCCCTGACGAGCGCGGCGCAGGCGCAGTCCACCGCCGGCCCGTCGCCCATCGCGGGGCGCTCGCCGTTCGGCGCGGCTGTGGTGTTCGGCGACAGCCTGAGCGACGACGGCAACATCTCGCTGGCGGCGGGCGCGACCACGCCGATGCGCTTCACCACCAACCCGGCGACGGTCACGGTCGAGAACGTGGCGTCCGCCTACGGCCTGCCGCTGGCGCCGTCATTCATCGGCGGGAACGACTACGCCTGGGGCGGGGCGGGCGTGACCACCAACGCGCCCGGCACGCCCGCCGGCGTGCCGACCGAGACCGCACAGATCACAGGCTACCTGGCCGCCCATCCCCAGCTGGACAGCCGCACCCTGTACACCGTGTTCGGAGGCGCGAACGACATCTTCGCGGCGGCGACCGCCCTCTACACCGGCCAGACGACCGCAGCCGCGGCGACGGCGAAGATCGCGGCGGCCGGCACGCTGGAGGGGAATCTCGTCGGCCAGCTGAACGCCGCAGGCGCCCGCACGATCGTGGTCTTCAACCTACCCGACATCGGCCTGACGCCGCAGGCGCTCGGCCTCAACGCCCTGATCCCCGGATCGGCGGCGCAGCTCACCGCCCTATCGCAGGCCTACAACGACGCGCTGAACCTGCAGATCAAGGCGCACCCGCACGGCGTGGTCCCGGTCAACACCTTCGCGCTGCTGCGCGAGGTGGTGGCGAACCCCGCGGCGGTGGGCTTCGTCAACGTCACGACGGCCGCCTGCACGACCGCCAGCTCGCTGACCTGCACGCCCGCGACGCTGAAGACGCCCGACGCGGCGCGCACCTATCTGTTCGCGGACGCCGTGCACCCCACCGCCGCCGCCCACGCCATCTTCGGCCAGGCTGTGGTTTCGGAGCTGGCCGCGCCCGCCTACATCTCGCTCCTGGCCGAGTCGCCGCTGCAGACCACCGCCGCCCAGCGCGGCGCCTGGAGCCAGGAGCTGTCGCTGGACCAGACGGACCCGGAAGCCCGCACCCGCGTGTTCGGTCGCGTGGACTACGCCTCGCGCACCTTCGACGCCGCGGGCTACGACGGGCGGGCGGGCGGCGACGGCGCGATCGCGACGCTGGGCTTCGACTGGCGCCCCTCCGCCGACCTGTCCGCGGGCGTCGTGTTCTCGGCGGGGCGCTCGAACGCGAGCTACGACGACGGCGCGGCCAAGTTCCGCGACGAGACCTACCTCGTCTCCGTCTTCGCCCAGCGCCGCCTGTTCGGCGGCGGCTACGTGAACGGCGCGGCGGGGCTGGGCGACCTGCAGTTCGACGACATCTCCCGCAGCTTCTCCCTTGGACCGGCGCGCCGGGGCGAGCGGGGCGACACGGACGGCTCGGTCGGCACGGTGGCGCTGGGCGGCGGCTGGTGGTTCGGCGGCGAGCAGGTCGCGGGGGGAACGCTGCGCTTCGGGCCGTATGTCGAGGGCCGCTACGAGCGCGTGCACGTCCAGGCCTACGCCGAGGACGGGTCGGACTCCACCGCCATGACCTTCGGCGAGCAGACGCGCGAGGCGCTGGTGGGCGAGCTCGGGCTGAAGGCGCGGGGGTTGTGGCGCACGGGCTTCGGCGTGCTCGCCCCCTACGGCGCGATCGCCTACGCCTATGACGGCCGCGCCGAGACGCGCTACGTCGACGCCGGCCTCGTAACGCTGCCCGGCGAGTTCTCCCTGCCCGGCTACGCGCCGGCGAAGAGCTGGGGCACGCTGGAGGCGGGGATCGAGGCGCGGTTCGCGCGCGGCTGGACCGCCTTCGCCGGCTACCAGGGCCGCTTCGGCGACGTCTCGCAGTCGCTGGACACCGCCAACGTCGGCGTGCGGCTGGCGTTCTAGCCCTTGCGCCCGCACCGCGAGGCGGCGAGGACACGCCGCGACGAGGCGGAGGCGCGATGACCCGAGACGAGCACTCCCCGACGAACCGGATCCCGGCGCGCGCCCTGATCCTCGGGCTGGCGCTGCTGGGGATCGCAGGCTTCGTCGACGCCGCGGGGTTCCTGGCGCTCGGCCTGTTCCCTTCGTTCCGGAGCGGCGACACGACGCAGCTCGGCATAGCGCTGGCGCAGGGACGCCAGGCATCGGCGCTGCTGCTCGGCGGCATGGTGGCGATCTTCGTCGCCGGCGCTTTTCTCGGGCGGCTGCTGAGCCTGCATGGCTCGCGCCGCTCGACCACGCTCGGCCTGGAGGCGCTGCTGCTGGCGACGGCCGCGGGCGGAGCGCATTGGGGCTGGGCCGCGGCCGCCCTGTCGATCGCGGTCCTGGCCATGGGCCTGCAGACGGCGGTCGTCACCGAGGCCGGGCGCGTGCACGTGGGCGCGACCTACGTGACCGGCGCCCTTGCTCGACTTGGCATGGGCCTAGCCGACGCCCTGGCGGGGACCGACCGCTCGGGCTGGGTCGCCTACCTGCTGCTGTGGATCGCGCTGGCGGCCGGCGCGGCCGCCGGCGCCTTGTGCTATGGCCGGTTCGGCCTCGAGTCGCTCCTGTCGGCGTCGGCCGCCTGCGCGGTCCTGGCGGCGGCGGCGCGGCTGGTCGAGCGGCGCGGCGACCTCGCCTGAACGCCTGAACGAACGCCAAGACAAGGGCCGGAGGGACCGCATGATCCGCAACCGCCGCGCGCGCATCCTGGCGACCCTCGGCCCGGCGAGCCGCGCGCCCGAGCAGGTGCTGGCGCTGGCCCGGGCCGGCGTCGACGTCTTCCGCCTGAACTTCAGCCACGGGAGCCACGACGACCATGCCGCCGCCCTCAAGGCGGTGCGCAGCGCCGAGAAGACGCTGCAGCGGCCGTTCGCCGCGCTGGCCGACCTGCAGGGCCCCAAGCTGCGGCTCGGGACCTTCGCGCAGGGCCGCGTCGCGGTGAAGCCCGGCGACCGCATCCGCCTCGACAGCGACCCCGCTCCCGGCGACGCCACGCGCGTGCGCCTGCCGCATCCCGAACTCCTGGAGGCGCTGAGCCCCGGCGGCGTCCTGCTGCTCGACGACGGCAAGGTGCGGCTGCGCGCTGTCGGCGTGGGGCCCGGCTGGGCCGACACCGAGGTCGTGCAGGGGACCGAGCTCAGCGACCGCAAGGGCGTGGCGCTCCCCGGCGCCGTCATTCCCATGCCCGCGATGACGGCCAAGGACCGCGAGGACCTGGCCTTCGCGCTCCGCGTCGGCGTCGACTGGGTGGCGCTCTCCTTCGTGCAGCAGCCCGCCGACATGGCCGAGCTGCGCGGCATCGTGAAGGGCCGGGCCGCCGTGATGGCCAAGATCGAGAAGCCCGCCGCGCTGGACGACCTCGACGCCATCCTGGACCTCTGCGACGGCGTGATGATCGCTCGCGGCGACCTGGGCGTCGAGCTGGAGCCGGAGGAGGTGCCGGTGGCGCAGAAGACCATCCTGCGTGCGGCGCGATCCCGGGGCGTGCCGGTGGTGGTGGCGACACAGATGATGGACTCGATGACCGCCTCGGCCACGCCCACCCGGGCCGAAGCCAGCGACGTGGCCAATGCGGTCTACGAGGGGGCGGACGCCCTGATGCTGTCGGCGGAGACGGCGTCCGGCAAGTATCCGCTGGAGGCGGTGACGATGATGGACCGCATCATCTGCCGCACCGAGCGGGACCCCCGCTGGCCCAAGATCATGTCCGCGGAGCAGGGGCGCATCGACGAGGAGGATGCCGACGCGCTGGTCGCCGGCGCCAAGCGCGCGTCGGAGGTCGGGTCCACCGCCTGCCTCGTCGCCTACACCGCCACGGGCTCGACCGCGAAGCGGCTCGCGCGCGAGCGGCCGCTGCAGCCGGTGCTGGCGCTGACGCCCGACCCCAAGGTGGCGCGCCGCCTCTCGCTCGTCTGGGGGCTGGAGCCCCGCATGGCGCCCGACCCCACCGATGTGGAGATGATGACGGCCGAGGCGGTGGAATACGTCGGCAAGCTGGAGCTCGCGCCGCCGCACGGCCGCATCCTGATCCTGGCTGGCGTGCCGTTCGGGGCGCCCGGATCGGCCAACATCCTGCGCGTGGCCCACGCGCCCCGATGATCCGCCTCGCTCCCGGCCTGGAGGTGGGCGACGAGGAGGTGGAGCTGAAGTTCGTGCGCGCCTCGGGTCCGGGCGGCCAGAACGTCAACAAGGTCTCCACCGCCGTGCAGCTGCGCTTCGACGTGGCGCGCTCGCCCACCCTCCCGGAACGCGTGCGGATGCGGCTGATCGCACTCTCCGGCGCGCGGCTGACCAAGGAGGGCGTGCTGGTGCTCACCGCCGACCGCCATCGTACGCAGGAGCGCAACCGGCAGGACGCGATGGACCGGCTGTCGGCGCTCGTGGAGCGGGCCGCGGCGCCCCCGCCCAAGCCGCGCAAGGCGACGCGCCCGACGTACGCCTCCAAGCTCCGCCGGCTGGACGGCAAGACCCGCCGCTCCGGGATCAAGGCCGGGCGGGGCGCGCCTCGCGGAGACGATTGAGCGCTAGTGGCTGACCCGCAGGCTGCCGATCGAGCCCGCGATGTTGTTGAACGCCGCCGCCAGCCCCGAGGAGCTCGCCACGTCGATGTACTTGTCGGGCGTGCTGGCGCAGCCCTGCAGCAGGGTCTTGATGCTGGTGTCGGTGACCTCGACGGGCACCGTGTAGATGGTCAGGCCGGCCGCCTTCATGTTGGCGCAGATCTTGGACAGCCGGTTGTTCATGGCGGTCACGGGGTCGCTGTAGGAGCCGCCGTCCGTCTTGATGCGCTTCTGCCAGCTGTAGCCGTAGCCCGTGTAGTTCGAGTTGTCGTCGGCCGGATTCCCGCTGGTTCCGGCGCAGTAGTAGAGGCTGCCGCCGCTCTTGCAGATCTTGACGTTGGACGGGCCGGACGTGCCCGGCGTGTTGCTCTGCGCGTAGGTGTTGGCCCCATCGGTGACGAGCACGGCGATCTTGAGCAGGTTCTTGGTCCCGTAGGGCTGCGCGCCGAACGGCATGTTGGGCGACAAGAGGTTCCAGCCCCAGGCCATGCCGATCGGGATGTGGGTGTTGCCGTTGGCCACCATCTGGTTGAGCTTGGCCTTCACCGCGCCGATGTTGGTGGTCAGCGGCAGCATCGCCGCGGTTCCGCAGCCCGAGTTCGGCCCTACCGTGTAGGGGCTCAGGGCGTTGGGCCCGTACTGCACCGAGCCGTAGGCGACCGCGGTGGTGGCGGGCTTGGCCACGTACTTGGCGATGTCCCCCTGCTTGTCGGCGAACTGCGTGTCCGTCCCCACGTCCTTCAGGTAGCTGTTGGCGTAGCCGTAGAAGGTCGAGCCGTAGAAGCCGCCGTCGTCCGGCTCGTCGGGCGCGAAGAAGGGCACGAACAGGGTCGCCGGGTTTGAGGCGGTGGGGGCGTCGTCTTGCACGTCGTAGGGCATGGGCCGGCTCTCCACGCAGCCGCCCCAGGGCGTGTTGTTCATCGCCTTGAGCAGGAGGAAGCGGTCGACGCCCGAAGTGGTGAACAGGTCCGGGCCATAGGCCGTGGGCTGAACGCCCGTGAGCCAGCTCTGGCCCTGATAGGTCGAGCCGACGTTCACCGAGATGGAGAACGGCACGACCCCCACCTTCAGCGCGTTCGCATCGCCCGTCGCCTGCGCGGAGGCGGACAAGGTGTCGACGAGCGTGCCTGCGGCGGTCTGCAGGCTGGAGAGCTTGTTGTCCTCGGCCATGGAGCCCGTGTTGTCGAGCACGAGCGCCAGCTCCACGTGACTCAGCCCGTATTTGATCGTCGAGGCCGACTGGACTAGGAACGGGCCGAGGTGCACCACCGCCGCCAGCGTCGGCTGCACGCTGGTGCTGGCGGAGATGGTGACGACCCCCAGCGCCTTGGTGACGCCCACCGTCACCGCGTTGGGATCGACGGCGTTGCCGTGCAGGTTGGCCTTCACCCAGGCCTGGGCGGCCGGCTTCAGCACGGTGTCCACGTCGGCGGCCGGCGACATCCGACCCAGCGCCAGGCCCGCGGCGTCCGTGGCGTCCTGCAGTTCGCCTCGCGCGCCCGCCACGCGGGAGATGTCCATCCCGACGCCCGCGGTGACGACGAGCGTGCCCATGACCACGGCCGCGACCGGCGCGATCGCCCCGCTCTGGTCGCGGGCGGCCCTGCGCCATGCCGCGGCGATCACGCCCACGCCGTGTCGAATGCCCATCAGCCCTGTCGCCCGATACTGGAAGCGGACCGACGGGTCGCCCCTCGGTCGCCGCGTTGAAGGGCGAGAGATAAGGCGGGCCCGGTAAACGGGGCCGCCAACAAAACGAGTCAAAGATGTATGAAGGGGCCGCGGGCGGG
>CAZZZR010000059.1:0-11340 GCA_964658605.1 uncultured Caulobacter sp.
CGGGCGGTCGCCAGGGCGCCGTACAAGCCGCCTTCCGCCTTGGGCAGCCGGCGAGAGAAGCCGCCGAACATGGCGCGCCAACCAAGGTTCGTCCCCGACAGGGACCCGTCCGCCGCGGTCACCGCCGCGGGCTCGGACAGGGCGTCCACCAGCGCCTGCGCGCCGCCGTCGGCGGTCTTCAGCGTGGCGGGCTCGCTGGCCGCGAAGGCGAAAAGGCCCAGGACCGAGAATCCCGCCAGCCCGATCAGCAAGAGGAGGCTCGGCCCCGTCGCCGGGCCCGCGCGGAAGGCGGGATAGGCGGCCGCGCTCACCGCGGCGAGGAAGAACACCGTCGCGGCGATGGACAGGGGATCGGCGCCCCGGCGCGGCCCGTGTCCCGGCTCGAATTCGATCATGCGCTCTCCTGGGAGGCGAGCACGCTAGCTCGCCGCGGAGCGCGGCGGCAGGCGCGACGACGCCGCAGCGGCCGGGCGCGGAGCCCCCTTGCGCGCGCGCTGGAAGACGAAGCCGATCACCTTGGCGACGGCCTCGAAGTGCTCGCGGGGGATGGTCTCGTCCACCTCAATGGCGGCGTAGAGGGCGCGGGCCAAAGGCGGGTCCTCGACCACGGCGACGCCCGCCTCCTCGGCCACGGCGCGGATCTTGAGCGCCAGGGTGTCCATGCCCTTGGCCACGCATAGGGGCGCGGCGTCGACACCCTGCTCGTATTTCAGCGCCACGGCGTAGTGGGTCGGGTTCATCACTACGACCGTGGCCTTGGGCACGTCCTGCATCATCCGGCGGCGGGAGCGCTCCGCGCGGATCTGGCGCTGGCGGGCCTTCACGTGGGGGTCGCCGTCGCTCTCCTTGGCGTCGCGCTTCTGCTCCTCCTTGCTCATCCGCATGCGGGCGGTGAAGCGCACGCGCTGGATCAGCCAGTCCGCTCCCGCCAGGACGGCCAGCGTGGTCAGCACCGCGAAGGCCAGCGCCTTGAGCAGCTCGCCCGAGAAGGGCAGCAGCGCCGGCAGGTCCATCGCCGACATCTGGGCCAGGTCGCCGATGCGCGGCTTCAGCACGAACCAGGCGCAGACGGCGACCATGGAGAGCTTGAACAGCGCCTTGGCGAACTGGATGAAGCCGTCGATGCCGAAGATGCGCCCGAACCCCTTGGGCAGGCTGACGCGGCTGAAGTCGGGGGCGAGCTTGTTCGGGCTCCACAGCACGCCCTGCTGCACCACCACGCCCGCGATCCCGGCCAGCGACGCGGCGGCGAGCGCGATGAAGCCGGGCGCCATCCCCTTGACCGCCTGCGCCAGGATCAGCGAGCCGCCCCCCGCCGAGAGGTCGAAGGCGTCCGGGTGAGCGATGAAGGGCAGGAGGTCGTCGGCGATCGCGCGCGAAAAGCCCGGGCCGCCGATCGCCACCACCGTCAGCGCCGCGCCTAGCGACAGGGCGGCCGAGACCTCCGGCGAGCGGGCGACGTCGCCCTTGCGCCGCGCCTCGTCCAGCTTGCGCTGGCTGGGGGCCTCGGTCTGCTGGGACCTGTCCTGCTCCTCGGCCACGGCGTCAGCCCACGCCGCTGAAGCGGTCGGCGAAGGCGCGGTAGCGGTCGATCCACACCATCCCCGTCACGCCGAGCCCCAGCGCGAAGACGGAGAAGCCCAGCAGCACCTGCAGCGGCGTCGCGGCGAAGAACACCTGGAACTGCGGCATGGCGCGGGCCACGAACCCCGTCGCCACGTTGAATACCAGGCTGAACACGATCACCGGCGCGGCGAGCTGGATCCCCAACGCGAACGTCTGCCCAAAGGCTCGGATCATCAGCTCGCCGAAGTCCTTCAGCGGAACCACCCGGCCCGGCGAGAACAGGTCGTAGGAGTGGGCGATCCCGGCGATGAAGCTCTGGTGCAGGCCGGTGGCGAACACCAGCGTCAGGCCCAGGAGCGTCAGGAAGGTCGCGACGGTGGTGGTCGGCTGCGCCTGCAACGGGTTGGTCGTCTGCGCGAAGCTGAGCGTGGTCTGCAGCGAGATCACCTCCCCCGCCACCGCGAGCGAGCCCAGGAACAGGCGCAGGAGCGAGCCGATCGCCAAGCCGACGATCAGCTCGATTCCCACCTGGGCCGCCGTCTCGCCGACGGTGAAGGGCACGCCAGGAAGCTTGGGCGCCAGCACGGGGTAGAGCGCCAGGGTGAAGGCGAAAGCGAACGCCAGCCGCAGCCGGGGCGGCACGCTCGTTTCGCCCACGCCCGGCATGAGCATGACCAGCGCGCCGACGCGCGCCAGGATCAGGCCGAAGCCGTAGACCTGGGTGGGGAGCGCGTAGTGCTCCATCTCACGGCGCCGCCCGGGCCCGCGCCTACATGCCCGCGATCTTGCCGGCGATCTCCTTCATGAAGCCGGCCATCAGCATGCCCATCAGCGGCATGAACAGCAGCAGCGACACGAACACCGCCAGGATCTTGGGCGCATAGACCAGCGTCTGCTCCTGGATCTGGGTCAGGGCCTGCAGGAGGCCGATGGCGACCCCCACCACCAGGGCCACGATCATCACCGGCGCGCACAGCTGCACGGTGAGCCAGATCGCATCGCGGCCGACGTCCAGAACCTGCGCGCCGTTCATGGGGACCCTCCCGGCGCCCGAGAAGCGGCGCCTCCGGAGCAGGTTGGCCGAACGTGGTTAATGCGCCGTCAAGGATCACGGCCTTGTCGCGGCCAAGCTGGACGCCTAGGTCGCCCGCATGGACGAAGACCACGTGGACCACGAGCTCCCGCCCCGGACCCCGACCAACGGGCGGCCGAGCCAGGCGGAAGCGGAGGATGCGGTGCGCACCCTCATACGCTGGGCGGGAGAGGATCCGGCCCGCGAGGGCCTGATCGAGACGCCCAAGCGCGTGGCCAAGAGCTACCGCGAGCTCTACGCCGGCTACGACACCGACCCCCGCGGCTATCTGGAGAAGACCTTCGAAGAGGTCGGCGGCTACGACCAGCTGGTCATCCTGCGCGACATCCCCTTCGTGTCGGCCTGCGAGCACCACATGCTGCCGGTGATCGGCAAGGCGCACGTCGCCTACCTGCCTCACCATCGGGTCGTGGGGATCTCCAAGCTGGCGCGGGTGGTGCACGGCTTCGCCCGGCGGCTGCAGATCCAGGAGAAGATGACCGCCGAGATCGGTCAGGCGATCCAGGAGGTGCTGAAGCCCCAGGGCGTCGGCGTGGTGATCGAGGCGGAGCACAGCTGCATGACGCTGCGTGGCGTCAACACCCGCGGCTCGCGGCTGACGACGAGCTGGCTCTCCGGCGTGCTGCGCGACGACCATCGCACGCGCGAAGAGTTCCTGCGGCTCGCGAACGCCTGACGCCCGCCCCGGCGGGGGCGGGCGCGGCGACCGGGCTCAGCCGTGCAGCTTGGCGGCCGTCTCCGCCACCAGCTTGCCCTGGAAGCGGGCGCCGTCCAGCTCCACCGCGTTCGGCTGGCGTGAGCCGTCGCCGCCCGCAATGGTGGTCGCGCCGTAGGGCGAGCCGCCGTGCACCTCCGACAGGCCCATCTGCGCCTGGAAGCTGTAGGGCAGGCCCACGATGGTCATCCCGAAATGCAGCAGGTTGGTGATGATGCTGAACAGCGTCGTCTCCTGCCCGCCGTGCTGGCTGGCCGTCGAGGTGAAGGCGGAGCCCACCTTGCCGTTCAGCGCGCCGCGGAACCACAGCCCGCCCGCCTGGTCGAGGAAGGACGCCATCTGCGACGACATCCGCCCGAAGCGCGTGCCGGTGCCGACGACGATGGCGTCGTAGTGCTCCAGGTCCTCGACCTTGGCGATCGGAGCCTCCTGGTCGAGCTTGAAGTGGGAGGCCTTGGCGACCTCCTCCGGCGCGGTCTCCGGAACACGCTTGACGTCGACCTGCGCGCCGGCGGAACGGGCGCCTTCGGCCACCGCATGGGCCATCTGCTCGATGTGCCCGTAGGACGAGTAGTAGAGGACGAGAACCTTGGCCATGTCGGATTTTCCTTGGCTTAGCTAGGACTAGATTACGCCGCGTCCACGAGGACCAGTTCGGCGTCGTCGAGCGCCTTCACGTGCAGCACGCTCTCGCCCCGGATGGCGGCCCCGTCGCGGGCGTCGAGGCGCACGCCGTTGACCTCCACCGCGCCCTTGGCGGGGACGAGATAGCCGTAGTTCGCGGCGCCCAGGTCGTAGTCGGCGGCCTCTCCGGCCTTCAGCGTCGCGCCGAGCACGCGGGCGTCGGCGTTGATCTTCAGGGCGTCCGCATCCTGCGGGCGGCCGGAGGCGAGTGTGACGAACTTGCCGGCGCGGTCGCCCTTGGGGAAGGGCTGGGCGCCCCAGCCGGGCTCGGCGCCGGGCTTGCCGGTCTCGATCCAGATCTGGAACAGCGTCGTCGTCTCGTCCTCGAGATTGTACTCGGCGTGGCGCACGCCCGTGCCGGCGCTCATAACCTGAACGTCGCCAGCGCCCGTCCGGCCCCGGTTGCCCATCGAGTCCTGGTGGGTGATCGCGCCTTCGCGGACGTAGGTGACGATCTCCATGTCGGCGTGCGGGTGCGGCGGGAAGCCGGACTTCGGCGCGATCTCGTCGTCGTTCCAGACGCGGATCGGCCCCCAGCCCATGTTGTTCGGGTCGTAGTAGCCCGCGAACGAGAAGTGGTGGCGCGCCTTCAACCAGCCGTGGTCGGCGCCGCCGAGGTTCGCGAAGGGTCTGCGTTCGATCATCGGTGAGGCTCCCCTGCTTCAGGCGGATCGGAGAGGTCCGATCCCGTTCGAGGCGGAAGATGGGACTTCCCCGGTGGCGGGGAAATGGAAAGGATGGAAACCGATCGTTTCGGAGCCGTCCATGTCCCGCCTGCCCGACCTGGAAGCCTGGGCCGTCTTCGCCAAGGTGGCGGAGACCGGCTCCTTCGCCCGCGCCGCCGAGGACTTGGCACTCTCCAAGGGGACCGTCTCCAAGGCGATCTCGCGGCTGGAGACGCGGCTCGGAGCGTCGCTGTTCCACCGCACCTCGCGGCGGCTGTCGCTCAGCGAGAGCGGCCGTACCGCGCTTCCCCGCGCGGCCCGCATCCTCAGCGAAGGAGAGGCGGCGGAGGCGGAAGCCGCGGAGCAGGCGTCGGAGCCGCAAGGGCTTGTCCGGCTCGCGGCTCCCATGAGCTTCGGGCAGGAGCACGTCGCGCCGGCGCTGCCCGACTTCCTCCGCCGCCATCCCAAGGTGTCGCTGGAGGTCAACCTGGCCGACGACATGGTCGATCTGGTGCGGGACGGCTACGACGCGGCGCTGCGCATCTCCGCCCTGGCCGACTCTTCCCTCCGGGCGCGACGGCTGTGCGCCGTGCGGCTGATCCTGGTGGGCTCGCCCGCCTACTTCGCCGCGCACGGGCGGCCCGAGCATCCTAGCGACCTGACGCGCCATCCGATGTTCGGCTACACCAACAGTCCGACCCGCGACGCCTTGCGCTTCGTGCACGACGACGGGGCGGAGGCGTCGGCGCTCGTACGCGGCCCGCTGCGCACCAACAACGCCGAGACGATGCGCGCCTGCGTCCTGGCGGGACTGGGCCTGGCGGCGCAGCCGGAGTTCGTCGTTTGGCGCGACTTGGCGCAGGGTCGGCTGGAGGCGGCCATGTGCGACTGGCGGATGCCCGCCGTGGCGCTGCATGTGGTGACGCCGCCCGGTCCGCTCCGCCCGGCGCGGGTGACGGCCCTCATCGACTTCTTCGCCGCCCGCTTCGCCAAGGCTCCGTGGGCGACCTCGCCGCTGCTCGATCACCCCCCCGCCGGGATCGGGCCGCCGCCGTAGAGCCAGTCGAACCGCGCCAGGCCGCCGTCCCGCCCGGTCGCCTGAGCGGCGAGGAAGATCGGAGTCGACAGCGCATCGGGCAGGTGGAACAGGCGGGCGTTCAGCCGGGACTGACCCTGCACCCTCGCCGCGCGACCGCGCCGAGCCTGCGCATAGGCCGCGAGCGCCTCCTCGACCGGCGCGCTCGCCAGCGCCTCGGCGAGCACCCAGGCGTCCTCGATCGCCATCCCCGCCCCCTGTGCGAAGGACGGCGACATGGCGTGCGCCGCATCTCCCAGCAGCGCCACCCGCCCCTGCGCCCAGCGCCTGCGTGGCGGCCGGTCGTAGAGCTCGCCCCGCCACACCGTTTCGCCCTCCAGCGCGGCGAGGAGCGTCGGCGCCGGCTCTCCCCAGTCCCGGAAGGCGTGGCGCAGGACGGCCGGGTCGCCCCGGGCGGTCCAGGATTCTTCTCCGTCGCCGCCACCCTCCCCGTCCTCGACCACGGCCACGAGGTTGAGCAGGCTTCCCCCCGCCACCGGGTAGGTGACGAGGTGGCCGCCCGCTCCGATGCGCACCTGCGTGGCGGGGACCAGGACGCCGGCGGGAAGCCGCTCCGCCGGGATCAGCGCGCGCCAGGCGGACTGGCGCAGGCGTCGCGGGGCGCTACCGCCCGGCACGGCGTCGGCCACCCGGGAGCGCAGGCCGTCCGCCCCCACCACGACCTCCGCCCGCAGGCGCCCGCCGTCCACCAGCGTCACGACGCCCGAGGGATGGGCGGCGGCGACCGGGGCGTCCAGCCGCAGCTCGGCCGCGTCCCGCGCCTCCACCGCCTCGCGCAGGAGCGCCTGCAGGTCGGAGCGGAGCGCCTGCATGTACGGCGCGCCCCACCGCGCCTCGGCCTGCGAGAAGCGCGTGGTCGACAGCCGGCGGCCGTCGCGGCCCCGCAGGATCTGCGCATCGCGCGCCGCCCCGGCGATCCGACGCGCGCCCTCCTCCAGCCCGAGCGCGAACAGGACCCGCGCGGCGTTCGGGCCGAGCTGCAGCCCGGCGCCGACCGCCTGCAGCGCAGGCTCGCGCTCCAGCACGACCGGCCGCATCCCGCGGGCGTGCAGCGCGAGCGCGAGCGCCAGGCCGCCGACGCCGGCCCCGACGATCAACACGCCGTGTTGGCAGGCGCGCGCCTGTCTTCCCGCGCTCAAAACCGTCATGAAGCTTGACCGCGTCCCTCTTCCCGGTGTCGCGTATCATCGTAGAACGGATCGCGGGTACGCGACGTTGTACGCTGTCGAGGCAGTCCTGGAGGTTCCGCGTGGTCTACGAGTTCCGGTCCCTTCGCGACGCCGCCCTCCTCTCCCCCCGGGCCGACTTCGCGGAACCGCATCTCGTCGACACCACCATGCTGTTCGCCCCCAAGAGCGGGGGGGTGAAGCGCTACCTGCTCGCCAAGCGTACCTGGATGGCGCAGCTGCGGCCCGAGATGCGCCACACCCTGATGGTGCCCGGCGCCTCCACCCGCGACGGCGGGCGGGGGCTGGTGACTCAGGCGGCGGTGCGGCTGCCGTTCGGCGACGGCTACCGCTGGCCCGCCTCCACCCGCAAGTGGGCCGACGCGCTGGTCTCGCTGCGGCCCACCATCATCGAGGCGGGCGACCCCTACGCCCCCGGCCGCGCCGCCTTGGAGGCCGGGGAGCGGCTGGGCGTGCCCGTGGTGGGCTTCTGCCACTCCGACCCCGCCGCGCTGGCCGCCCTGCACCTGGGCGAGTGGGCCGAGCCGCCGGTGCGCCGTCGCTGGGCGCGCCTGTTCCGCCGCTTCGACCAAGTGGTGGCCCCCTCCCGCCACATCGCCGAGCGGCTGGCCTACGCCGGGGTGCCCAACGTGCGGGTGCAGGGGCTGGGCGTGGACACCGACCTGTTCAACCCGGGCTGCGCCGACCCGCAGCGCCTGCGCCGGCAGCTGGGCCTCAAGCCGTCGACGCGGCTCCTTGTGTTCGCGGGCCGCCCCGCGCGGGAGAAGAACATCGACGTGCTGCTGGATGTCGTCGCCCGTCTCGGCCCCGACTACCACCTGCTGCTGATCGCGGCCGGAGCGAGCGCGCGTCCGCAGGCGAACGCCACCTGCCTGGACTACCAGTCCGACCCGCGCGACGTGGCGCGGCTGATGGCCAGCTGCGACGCCTTCGTCCACGCCAACCACCAGGAGCCGTTCGGCCTGGTGGCGCTGGAGGCCATGGCCTGCGGCCTGCCGATGGTGGGGATTGCCTCGGGCGGCATCGCCGAGATCGTGGACGAGAGCGTGGGCCAGCTCGCCGCCCGCGCCACGCCCCAGGCCTTCGCCGAGGCGGTGGAGGCGCTGTTCGCTCGCGACCTGCCCGCGATCGCCGCCGCCGCCCGCGCCCGCGCCGTGGCCCGCCACGGCTGGCGCGCGACCTTCGAAGGGCTGGCCGACCTCTACGACGACCTGACCGGCCGCCCGAGCGCGGAGATCGTGCCCCTGGCGGCGCGGCTGCAGTAGGCTCCGCTCGCGCCCGTCACCGAAGGCGGCTAACCTGGACGTGCAGCCCGGCGGCGGGCGGAGGACGCGGACCATGGGACTGTTCGATCAGATGGCCAGCGGGCTGAGCGGCCTCACCGGCGTGCTCGGCGGCGGAGCGGACGTCGAGGGCGGCCTCGGCGGCATGCTGGAGCAGCACGGCGGCGTCGGCGGCCTTGTGGCGGCGTTCGAGAAGGGCGGCCTGGGCGAGGTGGCGCAGTCGTGGGTCGGGTCGGGCCAGAATCTGCCCGTCTCCCCCGACCAGATCACCCAGGTGCTGGGCTCCGGCCCCATCGCCGACTTCGCCTCCAAGCTCGGCATCGACCCGCAGGAGGCGGCGGGCCACCTGTCGCAGCTCCTGCCCCAGATGGTCGACCACCTGACCCCCAACGGCCAAGTGCAGCCCGGCGCGGTCGGCGCGCTGGAGGGCCTGCTCGACCGCTTCAAGGGCGGCTGAGCGCCCCTGCGCGGCGGAGGTTCACTCCGCCGCTATGGCCGTCGCGGGCTCGGGCTTCCAGCGCAGCTTGGGTTTGCGGGCGGCCAGCGTCTCGTCCAGCCGACGCATCGGAGCGTGGTAGGGAGCGCCCTTGAAGCGGTCCACCTCGCCCGCCTTCGCCGCTTTGGCCAGGGCAATCAGGGTGTCCGCGAAGCGGTCGAGCTCGGCCTTGGACTCCGTCTCGGTCGGCTCGATCAGCATTGCGCCGTGGACCACGAGCGGGAAGTACATGGTCATCGGGTGGAAGCCCTCGTCGATCATCGCCTTGGCGAAGTCGAGCGTGGTGACGCCCGTGCCCTCCAGCCAGGCGTCGTCGAACAGCGCCTCGTGCATGCAGGGACCTTCAGGGAAGGCGGCGCTCATCTCCGTGGAGAGCCGCGCCTTCAGGTAGTTGGCGTTCAGCACCGCGTCCTCGGCCACCTGCCGCAGGCCGTCGGACCCGTGGCTCAGCATGTAGGCGTAGGCGCGGGTGAACATGCCCATCTGGCCGTGGAAGGCGCACATGCGGCCGAAGGCGCCGTGGGTGTCCGCGTCGTCCTCAAGGAGCGCCCAGCCGTCCGCGCCGTGGGTGATCCAGGGCTTGGGCGCGAAGGGGGCCAGCGCCTCGCTCAGGACCACCGGCCCCGCGCCCGGCCCGCCCCCGCCGTGCGGCGTGGAGAAGGTCTTGTGCAGGTTGATGTGCATGGCGTCGACGCCGAGGTCGCCCGGCCGCACCCGCCCGACGATGGCGTTGAAGTTGGCGCCGTCGCAGTAGAAGTAAGCGCCCGCCTCGTGCGTCAGCCGCGCGATCTCGCAGATGTCGCGCTCGAACAGGCCGCAGGTGTTGGGGTTGGTGACCATGATGGCCGCCACGTGGTCCCCTAGCTTGCGCTTCAGGTCGGCGAGGTCCACCCGCCCGTCCGCCGTCTGGGCGATCTCCTCCACCTTGTAGCCGACGAAGGCGGCGGTGGCGGGGTTGGTGCCGTGGGCGGAGGTGGGCGTCAGCACCGTGTTGCGGGGATGCTCGGAACGGATACCGTGCCCCGCCGCCCGGTGCGCCGCGCGGATCGCCAGCAGGCCGCAGAGCTCCCCGTGCGCGCCGGCCTTCGGGCTCAGCGCCACGGCGGGCATGCCGGTCAGCGTCTTCAGCCAATCGGCCAGCCGGTCCATCAGCTCGATCGCGCCCTGGGTGGTGGACTGCGGCTGCAGCGGGTGCAGGTCCGCAAAGCCCGGCAGCCGCGCCACGCGCTCGTTCAGGCGCGGGTTGTGCTTCATGGTGCAGGAGCCGAGCGGGTACAGCGCCAAGTCGATGGCGTGGTTCTTCTGGCTGAGCCGCACGTAGTGCCGCATCGTCTCGGGCTCGGAGAGGCCGGGAAGGCCGATCGGCGCGTCGCGGGTCAACCCCGCGAGGTCGGACGCGACGCCCTCCTCCGCCTCGGGCAGGTCGACGCCCATGCCCTCCCAGGCGTCCATTTCGAAGATCAGCGCCTCGTCCTGAAGAAGGCCCCGCGCGCCCGTGAGCGTGGGGTGGACGTAGTCGTTCAGCGGCCCCTCGGGGCGGGTCGGGCGGCCGACCTTGCTCATCTCGATCACGCGGCGGCTCCCATGTCGTTCAGGACGCCGCGCAGCACCTTCGCGATGAAGGCGATGTCGCCGTCGGTGGTCAGTTCGGTGGCGGCCATCAGCAGGACGTCGTCGTGCCCGGGGGCGAGGCGGCTGACGGGCACCCCGATCAGGAAGCCCTTGTCCGCCATGGTCTGCACGATGTCCGCGGCGGGCATGGGCGTGCGCACCGCGATCTCGTTGAAGTAGCGCTTCGTCAGCACCTCGAAGCCGGGCAGCGCGCCGATCGCGGCCGCGAGCTTGCGGGCCTTGGCGTGGTTGATCGCCGCCAGCCGCCGCAGCCCCGTCTCGCCCAGTAGCGTCATGTGGATCGACCACGCCAGCGCGCAGAGCCCCGAGTTGGTGCAGATGTTGCTCGTCGCCTTGTCGCGGCGGATGTGCTGCTCGCGGGTGGAGAGGGTGAGGACGAAGCCGCGCCGCCCGTCCGCGTCCACCGTCTCACCGCAGAGGCGCCCGGGCGCCTGGCGCAGGTGCTTCTCGCGGCAGGCGAAGAGACCCACGTAAGGCCCGCCGAAGTTCAGCCCCACGCCGATCGACTGCCCCTCGGCGGCGACGATGTCCGCCCCCATCTCGCCCGGCGACTTGAGGAGGCCCATCGAGACCGCCTCGGTGACCACCACGATCAGGAGGGCGCCCGCCGCCCGCGCCTTCTCGCCTATGGCGGTGACGTCGGTGGCCGTGCCGAACAGGTTGGGCGTCTGCACCACCACGCAGGCGACGTCCGGGCCGAGGTGGTCGAGCACCTGCGCCTCGCCGTCGATGGCCAGGGGCAGCGCCTCGACCTCCATCCCCGCGGCGAAAGCCAGCGTCTGGATCGTCTGCGCGTAGTGGGGGTGAAGGCCGGGCGAGAGCACCGCCTTGTTCCGGCGGGTGACGCGCCCCGCCATCATCACGCCCTCGGCCGCGGCGGTGGAGCCGTCGTAGAGGCTGGCGTTGGCCACCTCCATGCCGGT
>CAZZZR010000060.1:0-11334 GCA_964658605.1 uncultured Caulobacter sp.
CCTAGGTCCCCGCATGCGCGGGGATGAGCGGGAGCTTTTAGGGTGAAGCTGTCGGACTTCGACTTCGACCTGCCGCAGGACCGCATCGCCCTGCGACCCGCCAAGCCCCGCGACGCCGCCCGCCTGCTGGTCGTCGACGGCGACGGGCGACGCGATCTTCACGTCCGCGACCTGCCCGACCGCCTCGCCCCTGGCGACGTGCTCGTGGTCAACGACACCCGGGTGATCCCCGCGCGGCTCACCGGCGTGCGCACCCGCGGCGAGCACGCGGTCAAGGTCGAGGCCACGCTGCACAAGCGTTTCGCCCGCGACGCCTGGAGCGCCTTCATGCGCCCCGGCAAGCGCCTTGCCGTCGGCGACACTGTCCGCTTCGGCGAGGGCCTGGACGCCGTGATCGCGGCGAAGCACGACGGCGGCGAAGTGGAGCTGCGGTTTTCCGCCGACGGCCCGACGCTCGATGCAGCGATCGCGCTGTCGGGCGCCATGCCGCTGCCGCCTTACATCGCCGCCCTGCGCCCAGAGGACGAGCAGGACCGCGCCGACTACCAGACGGTCTATGCCCGGGAGGACGGCTCGGTCGCAGCCCCCACGGCCGGCCTGCATTTCACGCCCGATCTTCTGGCGCGACTGGAGGCGCGGGGGGTCGCGCGGGAGACCGTCACCCTGCACGTCGGCGCCGGCACCTTCCTGCCGGTGAAGACCGAGGACGTGGGCGAGCACCGAATGCATGCGGAGTATGGCGTCTTGACGCCGGAGACGGCCGCGGCGCTGAACGCCGCCCGCGCTCGCGGCGGCCGCATCGTCTGCGTCGGCACCACCGCCTTGCGGCTCCTGGAGTCCGCCGCCGGACCGAACGGCGAGATCGCCCCCTTCGCCGGCGACACCGACATCTTCATCACCCCGGGCTACCGCTTCCGCGCCTGCGACGTGCTGATGTCGAACTTCCACCTGCCAAGGTCGACGCTGTTCATGCTGGTGTCGGCCTTCGTCGGACTGGAGCGGGCCCACGCCGCCTACGCCCACGCCATCGCGAGCGGATACCGCTTCTACAGCTACGGCGACGCGGGGTTGTGGTTCAGGCGGGAGGGAGCGTGACCCGTTTCACCCTCCACGCCACCGACGGCGCCGCGCGCACCGGCTTGCTCTCCACTGCCCGCGGAGACATCCGCACGCCCGCCTTCATGCCGGTCGGCACCGCCGCCACCGTCAAGGCGCTGACCGTGGACCAGGTGGCCTCGACCGGGGCGGACGTGATCCTCGGCAACACCTACCACCTGATGCTGCGCCCCGGCGCGGAGCGGGTGGCGCGGCTGGGCGGCCTGCACCGCTTCATGCGCTGGGAGAAGCCGATCCTGACGGACTCGGGCGGCTTCCAGGTCATGTCGCTGTCGAACATCGCCAGGATGAGCGAGGAGGCCGTGACCTTCGCCAGCCACCTCGACGGGTCGAAGCACGTCCTCACCCCCGAGCGCTCGATCGAGATCCAGGCCGACCTCCTCGGGTCCGACATCGCCATGCAGCTCGACGAATGCGTCGCCTGGCCAGCCGAGGAACCCAGAGCCCGCGCCGCCATGGAGCTCTCCGCCCGCTGGGGAGCCCGATCCAAGGCGGCCTTCGGGACACGCGACGCGCAGATGCTGTTCGGCATTCAGCAGGGCTCGACCTTCGAGGCCCTGCGCCGCGAGTCCGCCGATCGCCTGATCGAAATCGGCTTCGACGGCTACGCGGTCGGCGGCCTCGCCGTCGGCGAGGGCCACGCCGCCATGTGCGAGGTGCTGGACTACGCCCCCGCCATGCTCCCCGTTGACCGGCCCCGCTACCTGATGGGCGTCGGCAAGCCGGTGGACCTGGTGGAGGCGGTGGCGCGGGGGATCGACATGTTCGACTGCGTGCTGCCCACCCGCTCCGGCCGGCACGGCCAGGCCTGGACCTGGGAAGGCCCGCTGAACCTGAAGAACGCCCGCTGGGCCGAGGACGACAGCCCGCTGGACCCGACCAGCGACTGCCCGGCCAGCCGCGACTATTCGCGCGCCTACCTGCACCACCTCGTCAAGGCGGGCGAGATCCTCGGCCAGGTGCTGCTGAGCTGGCACAACATCGCCCACTTCCAGGCCCTGACCGCCGCCATGCGCACAGCCATCGCTCAGGGGACGTTCGAGGCCTTCCGCCGCGACTTCCACGCCCGGCAGGCGCAATCGGCCGACGCCGGCTAGCGGACCACGCCCGGGAACCGGCCGAGCGCGTCCACCCCGCCGGGCGCGGCGACGGAGGAGGCGAAGGCCGGTCCGCCAAGGCCTTCCCGCACCGACCCTATCGCGGGCGAGGACACGGCGACCACAGGCACCGCGATCGCGGCGGAACGCGGCGTCGACGGCGAAGGCGCAGCAACCGGGCCGGTCGCGATCACGACAGGCGAGGGCGCAGATGCGACCTCGGCCCCCAGCGGAGCGGCCGGCCAGGCGCAGCCGCGCTCCATGCCCAGCGCCTTGAGGAAGCCGCGCCGCACGGAGCCCGCCAGGATCGCCTTCTTGGTGCGCCGCTCCAGCTTGTCCGCCCCGGAAAGCTTTCGCACCACGCCGCGCATGGGGATGTAGGCCACCGCCGCCCCGCGCATGGCGTCCAGCGCCGCGTCCGCGGCCAGCCCCGCGCCCTTGGCGTAGACATCGCGGGACGTCTCGAGGTCGGGTGTGTCGAGGTCCGGGCCCAGCGCGAGGTCCAGAGCGGCGATCTCCTCGGTCAGCGCGGCGCAGCCCTTCAGGCCGCGGGTGTCGTAGGGCGCCGCCGCGGCGCGCATCAGCACGGCGGGGATGCGGTCGTGGGCGATGTTGAAGTCCTTGAACGGCGCGCGGATCGCTCCGCCGACCCCATGGTAGGCCACGTCGAAGGTGTCGACGCCGGCGGCGGCGCTGCGGCTCGCCATGCCGGGCCTCGGCGGGGACGCCGCCGCATCCGCCTGCGGCGCGCCGTGCCCCGCGCAGCCGCCGGCCAGGCACGGCAGGCTCAGGCAGAGGACGAACTTTGCAGGGACGCGCCGCATGGCCTCTCCGCCGGTTCGCCCCAGCCTAACCCAGACGGCGTCAAAACGCAGGCCCCCTCGGCGAAGGGTCCAGAACGCGCCTAGACGGGCCGTCGCCGCAGCCAGAGGGCGACCGCCCAGGCGTGGCTGTCGTGGCGGAGCGTCGAGATCGCCTCCAGCGGCTCGAGCCACTGGAGCTCGTGGTCTTCCTCGACCTTCAGCTCCGGCGCGGCGGCGACCCACCGAGCCTCGAACAGGGTGGAGCGGTTGTTGGCGGGGGAGCCGTCCTCCTGGCGCATGAACTGGCTGGCGCGGCCGAGCACGCGCACCGGAGCGACCCGCAGGCCCGTCTCCTCGCCGAACTCGCGCACGACCGCCTGCTCAGGCGTCTCGCCCGGGTCGATCCCGCCGCCGGGGAGGTCGAAATACTGGCCGTCCCGGCGGATGACGAAGACGACGGCCACCCGCCCGTCGCGCTCCACGACGCCGAAGGCGGCAGGACGGTCCCGGTAGTCCACACCGGGCTGGGCGCGGCCGAACTGCAGCGGACCGGGGCTGGCCGACGCGTCGACCGGACTCTCGACCTCAGTCATCGCCGTACATCATGCCGAAGGGCGGGACGAGGCCGCCCTCGATCGCCTTGACCGCGTAGCTGGGCTTGTAGCCGACCGAGACGCCGGCGGATTCCGTCCAGGCGCGCACGATCAGGTCGCGCAGCTCCGCAGCCCCGGCGGCGACCCGGATGGTGGCGAACGCCGGCCCCCTCGCATCGCCGACCGTGGTGAAGGCGCCCTGGCCCCACAGCGCATAGAGCGGTTCGGTGGCCGCCAGCGTGGCCTTCAGGTAGCCCGCCGTGCACGCCTGCAGCGTGAGGCCGCAGGTCGCGGGCGCCGGAAGCGCGGCGCGCACCCCCGCCTCGGTCACGTGGTCCCGCACGAAGTCGCCCTCGAACGGCCCGTGGATCTTCTCCTGGGTGTAGCCCTTGGGATTGGGGTAGTCGCCCCAGCCGTTGTAGTGGATCGAGACGTGCATCGGCTGGCTGCCGTCGCCGACGTAGTGCGCCCACACACCGATGTCGCGGATCGCCATCGCCTCGCGCAGGCGCAGGTCGGCGGCGTACCAGGCGCGCTCCTTCGAGGACTTGGCGGCCTTGGCCAGCGCCCGATCCACGCGCCAGTACGCGAAGTCGCGAACCAGCTGCTGGTAGCCGTCCATGATCGTGTAGGGCAGCCAGCCGGTCTTCTGCGCGTCCACGCCCGCGGAGCCCACCGCCGCGTCGAAGGCGGTGCGGTTGGGCGGCAGGGCGTCGATCGACGGACCCTGGGCGTTGAAGACGTGGCCCCCGTCGTCCAGGTCGATGAAGTGGCCGGGGTCGCTGTCGGCGTCGTGGGGCTGGCCGGACCCCTTGGAGCGGTCCGGCTCGCGCGCCAGTTCGCCCACCTGCGCGATGGCGGTCGGCGTGCGCAGGAAGGCGGGCAGGCTCGCGGGCAGCGCCGCCATCGCCACCCGCCCGATGATCCGGTGCCCCGACGCGCCCCAGGCCAGGGCGGGCGCGGCGGGGGCGAGCGCCAGGGCCGTCGCGGCGGCGGCGGCGGCTAGACGGGCGGGTCGGATCATGGGCGGGCTCAAACGGGCCGGAGAGGCTCGCGACCTGCCCTAGGGATGTGACCGGCCGATGTCGACCCGCCAGCCTCGCGGTCAGGTCGGGTAGAAGAACCGCTCCTCGACGATCTTCCCGTCCTTGACGGTGTAGAGCGCCACCTCGTCCAGATGGCGGCGCGAACCGTCAGGCTTGAAGGTCACGTCGGAGACGAAGCGCACGGCGAACTGGTCGCCGTTGGGATAGGGCCCGAACGCTTCCGAGCTGTGGATCTCGTGGTTGGAGGTCCACCAGTCGTCCTTGCCCTTCACCGCCTCGCGGCCACGAAGCTCGTGCATGTCGCCTGGGAAGGCCTCGACGCTGACGATGTCGTCCGACCAATACCTCTCGCCCGCCTCGACCGACTTGCCCGCCTTGCACAGCGCGACGAAGTCCTCCGCGATCGCCTTGACGTCCATCCTGTCCTCCTTTTGTTCCGGAGAAGCTAGCGCGCCTTCGTGACGGTTTCCACAACCTTTACAGGCCGAGTTCGCGCTCGACCCGGCCGACCCAGGCGGCGACCGCGGGATAGGCGTGGAGGTCGAAGCCGCCCTCATGCGCGACCCGGGTGTAGGCGACCAGCGCGACGTCGGCGAGGGTGAGCGCCCGCCCCACCAGGAACCCGCCCCCGCCGAGCGCCTGCTCCATCCGCGCCAGCGCCGCCTCGCCCCGCGTCACGATCTTGGGATCGAGAGAAGCGGCGTCTTCGCCCAGATAGCGCAGGCGGAAGCGGGCGACGGCGATGTAGGGTTCGTGGCTGTACTGCTCCCAGAACAGCCACTCGAACATGCGGGCGCGGTCGTACGGGTCGGCGGGGATCAGCGCCGAGCCCTCCGCCAGGTGCAGCATGATGGCGTTGGACTGGGCGAGCGCGCGCCCATCCTCCAGCACCACGAGAGGGACTTGCCCGGCGGGGTTGAGGGCCAGAAACGCGGGCGTGCGTGTCGATCCGTCGAGCACGCCGGTCTCGATCCAGTCGTAGGCGCGGCCCAACCGGTCGGCGACCCACTTCACCTTCAGGCAGTTGCCCGAGATGGAGTCGCCGTACACCCGCATTCGCGCCAAAGCCGTCAGCCGACGAAGGCGCGTTCGATCACGAAGTCGCCGGGCTCGGCGTTGGAGCCCTCGACGAGGCCGTGCGTCTCGAGCAGCGCGGCAGCCTCCTTGATCATGTCCATCGAGCCGCAGAGCATCAGCCGGTCGTGCTCGGGGTCGAACCGATCGCCCTCGACGGCAAGGTCGCGAAACAGGTCGCCGGACTTGATGCGGTCGGTGATGCGGCCGGCGTAGTGGAACGGCTCGCGGGTGACGGTCGGGTAGTAGCTGAGCTGCGGGCCGGCGAGTTCGCCGAACACCTCGTCCTCCTTCAGCCCGGTCTCGAACAGGTCGCGGTAGGCGAGGTCCTTCACCTCGCGCACCGTGTGGCACACGATCACCCGCTCGAAGCGCTCGTAGGCGTCCGGGTCGCGGGCCACCGACAGCCAGGGGGCGAGGCCCGTGCCGGTGCCGATCAGCCACAGCCGCTTGCCGGGCTTCACCGCGTCTAAGACCAGCGTGCCGGTCGGCTTCTTGCCGAGGAAGATCTGGTCGCCCGCCTCGATCTTCTGCAGCTTGGAGGTCAGCGGGCCGTCGACAACCTTGATGGAGAAGAACTCCAACTCGTCGGCGAAGGCGGGGCTGGCGACGGAGTAGGCGCGCAGGATCGGCTTGGCGGGCTTGCCGTCGGCGGTCGGTTCGCCCGGCAGGCCGATCATCACGAACTCGCCCGAGCGGAAGCGGAAGCTGGCCGGGCGGGTGATGGCGAAGCTGAACAGCCGGTCTGTCCAGTGCTTCACCCACAGCACCGTCTCCACGTGGTGGACGGCGCTTTCCAGCACAGGCTTGCCGGAGGGCGTGAGGGCGGGGGCGGCGTCGAGAACGGCGGCGGAGTCCGCAGGGGTCATCGTCAGGTCCAATGTCGGGCGGCCCGCTTATCTAGGGATTGCGAGCGGCTTGCAAACCTCGCTGCGCCGCCGCCGTTCCTGCCGCCCTTGCCAGCGTGGCCGCAAACGACGATGTGTCGCCCGGGCTGTCAGAGAATCTGGGGCTTGCAGGAAAACTCATGGACCGGCGACGCCTGCCCCCGCTCAACGCCCTGCGCGCCTTCGAGGCCGCCGCCCGCCACCTGAACTTCTCCCGCGCCGCCGACGAGTTGGCCGTGACGCCAGGCGCCGTCAGCCAGCAGATCCAGAACCTGGAGGACTACATCGGCGGCCCGCTGTTCAAGCGCACGCCCAAGGGCCTGCTCCTGACCGACTCCGCTCAGACCGCGCTGCCGGCGTTGCGCGACGCGTTCGACAAGCTCGCGGAGGCCGCAAGCCTTCTCACCGCGCCGGTCGACGGGCGCAGGGTGACGGTGTCCGCCGCCCCCTCCTTCTCGGCCAAGTGGCTGGTGCCGCGGCTCGGCCGGTTCGAAGCGGCGCATCCCGAGGTCGACGTCTGGCTGCAGGCGGGGATGGAATTGGTCGACTTCGCCACCGGCGAGGTCGACGTGGCGATCCGCTACGGTTCGGGCCACTACCCGGCGCTGGAGACCACGCGGTTGATGAGCGAGAGCGTGGTGGTGGTCGCCTCGCCCGCGCTCCTGGCCGACAAGCCGCTCGAGAGGATCGAGGATCTCGCCAACCACGTGCTGCTGCACGACGGTTCCCCCGACGGCGACGAGAGCTGCCCGGACTGGCCGATGTGGCTGGCGGCCCGCGGGGTCAAGGGCGTGGACGGGGCGCGTGGCGCGCGCTTCAACCAGTCCAGCCTGGCCATCGAGGCCGCCATCGCGGGCCGGGGCGTGGCCCTGACCAAGCGGGCGCTGGCCCAGGCCGACGTGGACGCGGGGCGGCTGGTCGAGCCGTTGCAGATCGCGACCGCCGTGGACTTCGCCTATTACGTCGTGCATCCCAAGGCCAAGGGGCGGTTGAAGCAGGTGCGGGCCTTCACCGCCTGGCTCGCCGCCGAAGCCGCCGCCCACGAGGCGCAGCTCGCCACCATCGACAACGGGGCCAACATCTGAGCTCGCCCACCACGCTTCCGATCGACCCCCGCCCAGCGCCGGAGACCTGCGCCACCATGAGCGACGTGCGCGCCGGCGTGGACGCGCTCGACCGGGCGCTGGTGACGCTGCTGGCCGAGCGCCAGCGCTACATGGACGCCGCCGCCCGCATCAAACCGTCGCGAGAGGTGGTGCACGACGCGGCGCGGATCGAGGACGTGGTCGCGAAGGTGAGGGCGTCCGCCCGCACCGCCGGCCTGTCGGAGGCCATCGCCGAGCCGGTCTGGCGCACGCTGATCGACCGCTGCATCGCCTACGAACTGGCCGTCTGGGATCGGACCCGCGCATGACCGACCGCTTCTCACTGGAGGGTCGCACCGCCCTCGTCACCGGCGCGTCGGGCGGGCTGGGAGCCCACTTCGGGCGCGTGCTGGCCGGTGCGGGAGCGAACGTGGTGCTCGCCGCGCGCCGCCTCGACCGGGTGCAGGCGCTGGCGGCGGAGATCGGCGGCCGGACGCTGGCGGTCGCGATGGACGTCACCGACGCCGCCTCGGTCGAGGCCGCCTTCGATGCGGCGCAGGCGCGGTTCGGCGTGGTCGACGTCCTGGTCAACAACTCGGGCGTCAGCGACGGCGCGCTGGCCAAGGACCTCGGCGAGGAAGACTGGGACCGGGTGCTCGACACCAACCTTAAAGGGGTGTGGATGGCGTCGAAGGCGGCCGCCAACCGGCTGGCCGCGGCCGGCAAGCCGGGCGCGATCGTCAACATCGCCTCGATCCTGGGCGAGCGGGTGGCCAAGGGCATGCCCGCCTACGCCGTCTCCAAGGCCGGCGTGGTGCAGTTGACCAAGGTGATGGCGCTGGAGCTGGCGCGGTTCGGCGTGCGGGTGAACGCGCTGGAGCCCGGCTACTTCCTGACCGACATCAACGCCGACTTCCTCCAGACGCCCTCCGGCCAGGCCACGGTGAAGAACGTGCCCCTGCGCCGGCTGGGAGAGATGCGCGAGCTGGACGGGCCGCTGCTGCTGCTCGCCTCCGACGCCGGCAGCTTCGTCACCGGCGCGGCGCTCGCGGTGGACGGCGGCCACCTCGTCTCCAGCCTCTGACGGCTCAGCGCACGGGAGAGGGGACCGGACGCCCGGCGAAGTGGGCGGCGAGGTTCTCCAACACCGCCGCGGCCAGCTCGGCGTATCCCTCGCGGCTGGCCCCGCCCGCGTGGGGGCTGAGCACCGCCGTCTTCAAAGCTCGCAGGTCGGCGCGCACGTGCGGCTCGTCCTCGAACACGTCCAGCCCCGCGCCCGCGATCCGACCATCGCGGAGCGCGGCGACCAGGGCGTCCTCGTCCACCAGCGAACCGCGCGCGATGTTGACCAAGACGCCCCGCGGCCCGAGCGCGTCGAGCACGACGGCGTCGACGGCGTGGCGCGTCTCCTCGCCCCCCGGCGCGGCGAGCACCAGCACGTCGCACCAGGCGGCCAGCGCCTTCACGTCGGGCTCGTGGCGCCAGACCACGCCGGGGGCGGGGCGGCGGGTGGTGTAGGCGATCTCGGCGGCGAGCGGCGCGAAGCGGTCGGCGATCGCCTTGCCGATCCGTCCCATGCCGAAGACGCCGACCTTGCGGCCGCTGGCCCGGTGCGGCGGCGGCATGCGCCCCGCCTCCCAGCGCCCGTCCCGCACCCAGGCGTCCGCCTCGATCACCCGGCGGACGGCGGCGAGGTAGAGGGCGAGCGTGGTGTCGGCGACATCGGCCGTCACCTGCGGCGTGTCGGTGACGACGATCCCCCGCGCCCGCGCCGCCGCCATGTCCATCGTGTCGAGCCCGACGCCGAACAGCGCTGTGATCTCCAGCTTCGGCAGCCGCGCGATCTCGGCCCCCGAGAGCCCCCGCCCGCCGGACCCGACCGCAGCCCGGATGCGCGGTCCGACCTCGTCCAGCAAGGCGTGCGCATCCGGCGCGTCGTGCAGCCGGTGGACGGTGTAGGCCTGTTCGAGCAGCGCCTCGAACGCGGGACCGAAGGCGGCGAGCAGGAGAAGGTCGGGCTTGTCGCTCATGCGGCGGCGGTCTCCGGCGGGCGGCGATGGCAGACGGCCTGCAGCTTGTTGCCGTCCGGGTCGCGCACATAAGCCCCGTAGTAGTTCGGGTGGTAGTGCGGCCGGAGCCCCGGCGCGCCCTCGTCGGTCCCGCCGTGCGCCAAGGCGGCCGCGTGGAAGGCGTCCACCGTCGGCCGGTCGGGCGCGATGAAGGCGGCGTGCCAGCCGTTGCCGCAGGCGGGGGGCCGGCCGTCGAACGGCGACCCGATGAAGAGCTTGGGGCCGGTCGCCTCACCCCAGGCCTTGCCGCCGTCCCCGCGGAACAGCACGGGGTGGCCGAGCGCGCTCATGATCGCGTCGTAGAAGGGCTCGGAGCGGGCGAAGTCGCTGATGCCGAGCGTGATGTGGCTGAACATGGCGCGGCCTCCCAGCGGCCGACGCTAGCACGGGCGCTTGCGCCGTCGCGCGCGTCCGCTACTGAGCCGGCGTGCCCCTCTCGCTCCGCGCCGCCTACGCCGCCAAGCTGAAGGCCGGCGAGATCGCGCCCGACCCGGCGCAGGCCGCCGGGGTGGAGGCGCTCGCCCGGCTGGAGGGCGAGCTGAACGCCCTGGCGGAGCCGGGCTTCTCGATCCCCTTCCTGTCCCGGAAGAAGGAGCCGCCGCGGGGCGTCTATCTCTGGGGGCCGGTGGGACGCGGCAAGTCCATGCTGATGGACCTGTTCTTCGAGTCGGCGCCCGTCGCGCGCAAGCGGCGCGTGCACTTCCACGCCTTCATGCAGCAGACTCATGCCGACCTCGCCGCCTGGCGCAATGGCGACGCGGCCGCTCGCCGAGAGCGTTTCGGCCACGCGAAGGGCGACGACCCTGTCGGACCCGTGGCGGGCCTGATCGCCGACAGCGCGCGGCTGCTCTGCTTCGACGAGTTCCACGTCACCGACATCGCCGACGCCATGCTGCTCGGCCGGCTGTTCGAGGCGCTGTTCGCCCGCGGCGTGACGGTGGTCGCCACCTCCAACCGTGCGCCGGAGGGGCTCTACGCCGACGGCATCAACCGCCCGCTCTTCCTGCCCTTCATCGCCCTGCTTCGCGAGCGGCTGGAGGTGGTGGAGATCGCCGGTCCCCGCGACTTCCGGCTCGACCGGCTGAAGGGCGCGCGCGTCTGGTTCTCGCCGATCGACGCGCCAGCGCGAGCGGGCTTCGATACGCTGTGGACGGCGCTGCTCGACGGGGCCGAGGAGACCGGCGGCGTGATCGAGTCGGCCGGGCGGCGCACCACCTTCCCGCGGGCGGCCGGCGGGCAGGTGCGCGCGCATTTCGCCAGCCTGTGCGGTCAGGCGTTGGGGCCGGGCGACTACCTGGCGTTCGCCCGCCGCTTCCACACCGTGTTCCTGGAGGACGTGCCCATCCTTCTGCCCGAGATGCGCAACGAGGCGGCGCGGTTCGTGACCTGCGTCGACACCCTCTACGAGGCGCAGGCCAAGCTGGTGGTCCTGGCGGCGGCCGAGCCGGGCGAGCTCTACCCGCAGGGCTCCGGCGCCTTCGAATTCCAGCGCACCGCCTCGCGGCTGGAGGAGATGCGCTCCTCGGCCTGGGTCGAGGCCGCGCGCGCCTGATGTCGCGCCCCC
>CAZZZR010000061.1:0-11314 GCA_964658605.1 uncultured Caulobacter sp.
TCGTAGCAAAGGAATCGGTTCGTTCGCTTCTGACGCGCCGGCCCCCGCACCCGGGGACGGCGGCGAGCCTTGGGAGACGCCCGAGGGCTTGGCGGTGGCGCCCGCCTACGGCCCGGAGACGCGCGCCGGGCTCGACCACCTCGGCGGCCTGCCGGGCCTGGCGCCGTTCGGCCGCGGCCCCTACCCCACCATGTACGCCACCAACCCGTGGACCATCCGGCAGTACGCGGGCTTCTCGACGGCCGAGGACTCCAACGCCTTCTACCGCCGCAACCTCGCGGCCGGGCAGATGGGGCTCTCCGTCGCCTTCGACCTCGCCACCCACCGGGGCTACGACAGCGACCATCCCCGCGTCTCCGGCGACGTGGGCATGGCGGGAGTGGCGATCGACTCCATCCTCGACATGCGCACCCTGTTCAGCGGCATCCCGCTCGACAGGATGAGCGTATCGATGACCATGAACGGCGCGGTGCTGCCGGTGCTCGCGCTCTACATCGTGGCGGCGGAGGAGCAGGGCGTGGCGCACGCCAAGCTCTCGGGGACCATCCAGAACGACATCCTCAAGGAGTTCATGGTCCGCAACACCTACATCTACCCGCCCTCGGCCTCGATGCGGATCATCTCGGACATCTTCGCCTACACCGCCACCGAGACGCCGAAGTTCAACTCCATCTCGATTAGCGGCTACCACATGCAGGAGGCCGGGGCGTCCGCCGACCTCGAGCTGGCCTATACCCTCGCAGACGGGATCGAATACCTGCGTGCGGGCGTCGCCGCGGGGCTGGACGTTGACCGCTTCGCGCCGCGCCTGTCGTTCTTCTGGGCGATCGGGATGAACTACTTCATGGAGGTGGCGAAGATGCGCGCCGCCCGCCTCCTGTGGGCCAAGCTGGTCAGCGCCGAGTTCAAGCCGAAGGATCCGCGCAGCTACTCGCTCCGCACCCACTGCCAGACATCCGGCTGGTCGCTGGCGGCGCAGGACGTGTTCAACAACGTCGCCCGCACCACCGTCGAGGCCATGGCCGCGGTGAACGGCCAGACGCAGAGCCTGCACACCAACTCGCTCGACGAGGCCCTGGCGCTGCCCACGGACTTCAGCGCCCGCATCGCCCGCAACACCCAGCTGTTCCTGCAGGTGGAGAGCGGGACGACCAAGGTGGTCGACCCCTGGGGCGGCTCCTTCTACGTCGAGCGGCTGACCCACGACCTCGCCGCCCGCGCGCTCTCGCACATCGAGGAGGTCGAGCGGCTGGGCGGCATGGCCAAGGCGATCGAGGCGGGGGTGCCAAAGCTCCGCATCGAGGAGGCCGCCGCCAAGACCCAGGCGCGCATCGACAGCGGCCAGCAGAGCGTCGTCGGCGTCAACCGTTACAAGCCCGAAGCGGCCGAGGACATCCCGGTGCTGAAGGTGGACAACGCCGCCGTCCGCGCCCGCCAGATCGAGAAGCTGGAGAAGCTGAAGGCCGAGCGGGACGCCGCCAAGGTCGAGGCGGCGCTCGCCGCTCTGACCGAGGGAGCCCGCGGCGGTGCGAACCTGCTCGAACTCTCCGTCGAGGCCGCCCGCGCCCACGCCACCGTCGGCGAGATCAGCGCGGCGCTGGAGAAGGTGTTCAACCGCCACAAGGCGGTCGTCGGCGGGGTGAAGGGCGTCTACGCCCGCGAGGCCGGCGCCTCGGACAAGACTATCGCCCGCGCCCGCGACCTCGTCCGGGCCTTCAGGGACGCCGACGGCCGTCCCCCCAAGGTGATGGTCGCCAAGATGGGGCAGGACGGGCACGACCGCGGCCAGAAGGTGGTCTCCACCGCCTTCGCCGACCTCGGCTTCGACGTCGAGATCGGCCCCCTGTTCCAGACTCCCGCCGAGACCGCGCAGCAGGCGGTGGAGGTCGGGGCGCACGCCGTCGGCGCCTCGTCCCTGGCCGCGGGTCACCTGACGCTGGTGCCGGAGCTGCGGGCGGAGCTCGACAGGCTCGGCCGCCGCGACATCCTCGTGGTCGTCGGCGGCGTCATCCCGCCCGGCGACTTCGACGCCCTGCGCGAGGCGGGCGCGGCGGCCATCTTCCCGCCCGGCACCGTGGTGGCCGAATCGGCGATCGAACTGCTCGAACGGTTGAACGAGACCCTAGGCTACGCCCAGGCCGGACCGAGTGACCGGGCGGCCTGACGCCCCCCCGCCGCGGGACGCGGGCCTGAGGCGCGCGCTCGGACCCTGGTCGCTGGGCGCGAACGTGGTGAACATCGTGGTCGGCGCGGGCATCTTCGTGCTGCCCTCGGCGCTCTACCGCGAGCTCGGGGCGGCGGCGCCCTGGGCCTATGTCGCCTGCACCGTGGTGATGGCGGGGGTGACGCTGTGCTTCGCGGCGGCGGGAAGCCGCGTCGCCACCAGCGGCGGTCCCTACGGCGCCGCCGAGGTCGCCTTCGGCCCGATGGTCGGCTTCATCAGCGGTTTCCTGATCTGGGCGAGCAATGTCCTGGCCGCCGGCGGGATCGTCGCGGGCGTGGCCGACCTCGCGGGTCGCGCCGCCCCCGCCCTCGCCGCGCCATTCCCCCGCGCGGGTCTGATCGCGGGCGTGCTGGGCGCGATGGCGGCGGTGAACGTCGCAGGCGTGGGCTGGGGCGCGACGCTGGTGCGGTGGACCGCCGCGGTGAAACTCGCGCCGCTGGCGCTCCTGTTGCTCGGCGCCGCGCTGTTCGCCGGGTCCGCGCCGTCCGCCGCCGCCGCCGCGCCGGCGCCCTCCGCGGCGGGCTTCGGCCGCGCCATGCTGCTGGCCATCTTCGCCTTCCAGGGCATGGAGAGCGCGCTGAGCGTCAGCGGCGAGGTGCGCGACCCGGCCCGCAACGTGCCGCGCGCGCTGTTCGGGGCGATGATCGGCGCGGCGGCGCTCTACGTCCTGCTGCAGCTGGCGTCGCAGCGGGCGCTGGGGCCGGCGCTGGCGGCCTCGCCCGCCCCGCTGGCCGACGCGGGACGCGCCCTATGGCCGCCGTTGGGGGCGCTGCTGCTGGCGGGGACGGCGGCCTCGATGACCGGCTACCTGGCCGGTGATGCGCTCAGCTCGCCGCGCCTGCTCTTCGCATTCGCGCGGGATGGACTGGCCCCGAGGGCCCTGCAGAGCGTCGCCCGGCGCACGGGCGCGCCGGTGACGGCGGTTCTCACCCACGCGGCGCTGGTCGCGGCCACGGCGCTGAGCGGCGGGTTCGAGCCGCTCGTGATCCTGGCGGCGCTAGCAGTCGTGCCGGTCTACGCCATCGGCTGCGCAGCGGCGGTGGTGCTGCAGCGGAGGGGGGTGGAGACGGCCGGCGAGCCCCTGCGCGTGCCCGGGCTGTGGGCGGCGGCGGCCGTGGGGCTGGCGGGGATGGCCTGGCTGCTGACCAACGGCAAGCCGGTGGAGCTGCTCGGCCTCGCCGGCGTGATGGTCGCGGCCGGGGCGATCTATGCGGTGGCGAGGCGACGGCGGCCGCTGCCGGCCTAGTCGTCCAGGAACACCACGCGACGCGCGGCGGCGATCTGTTCGCGGAGCCGGGGATCAGCCTGCGCCTGGGCGCGCGAGCCCTCCACATAGAGGGTGCGATCGACGCCCCGCTGCAGGAGCTTGGCGGAGATGCGGTGCCCCCGGACGAGGTCGACCAGGATGTCGCCGAAGATCGGCACGACGCCCACCACGGTGCGGCTGAGCATGATGGCCGCCGCAGCCCCCATGCGGGCCGGACCGACCTTGGCGCGCCAGCCCTCGTAGAGCAGGAGCCCGCCGGCGCCGAGGCTGTAGGCGGTGCCGACGATGGGCACCCAGGCCAGCACCCCGTCCAACCCGATGCCGAAAGGGCCCACGCCGACGATGTTGTCGGATAGGTCGCCGACCCGCTTCATCACCGCCCGCGCGTCGTCGACCTCAGCGCGCGTCCTGGCTTGGCGCAGGAGGCTGCGGGCGCGCCGGGCGTGGCCGTCCATGCGGAGGAAGGCGGCGGTCACCCGTCAGGCCTTGGGCGAGCGCGGCGGCTTGGGAGGCTTCGGCGCATCTTCACCTGCGCCGACCACGGCGAGGTTGCGCCGCAGCGCCGCCTCGGCCTTGGGGGCCGCCGGCTTGACCTTCTTGGCCTTCCCCTTGCCCGACGGCTCGGGCTCGCCGTGCGCCATCACCTCCGGCGCGGCGGCGTCCTCGACGGGATGCGGGTCGCGCGGATGGGCCTCGCCGGGGCCGGGCGGCGGGGCGTGCGCAATCACCGTCTCGGGATGGGCCGCGCCTTCCTGCGCCGCGCGCTCGGCTTCGGCCCGGCCGCGCGACCAGGAGGTCCACCACCAGAAGGCCGCGCCGGCGCCCGCCGCCGCGAGGAAGGTGGGCCACAGCAGCGCCGAGGGTTCGATCGAGCTGCGGCGCAGGGTCCGCAGGTCGCGGCGGCCGGGCCAGTGCGCCTGCACCCACTCCACGGCGTCCCGCCCCCGATCGTCGGCCAGGCGCGGCACATCCGACAGGTGGTCCTGCACCCAGCGCGCGGCACGCTGCGGCTCCTTGTGGATAAGGTCGTCGAACTTCAGGCGGGGCATGGGCGTCTCCGCGTCGGATATGGGGAGGGATCGCGACTGAAACACCCGGCGAACGGCCGAGGTTGCGCCGCTCACCGCCCGAAGCGCTCGACGACGCCCCGCGCCCCGGCCTCGCCGGCGCCCATCGCGATCCAGGTCGCCACCTCGCGCGCCGCGGCCTCCAGCCGCTCCGCCAGACCGCCGCCCACGATCAGGAGCGCCGCCCCGTTCATCCGCATCGGGTCGTCGAGCGGCCGAAGCCGCGCCTGCACCGCGAGCGAGGGCGGCGGCTCCAGCGCCTCCACCCGCGAGAGCAGCCGGTCGAAGGTGTCGAGGTCCTTCAGCGGCAGCCACACCAAGGCGCAGGCGAGTGGGTCGCGGACGAGGGCGCCCAGGGCCGAGACGATGCGGTCGGCCTCGTCGGCCCGCTCGAACGGCGGATCGATCAGGACGAAGCGCCGGGCGCCCGCCGGGCGTATTTCAGCCTGCGCGTAGCCGTCGCCTTCGTGCACGCGGGCGCGGACCCCGGGAGGCGGGGCCAGGGTGTCGCGGAGCGCCTGCGCCTCCTCAGGGCGCAGCTCGCACCCCGTCCATCCGTCGCCCGGCCGCAGACGATCCAGCGCCAGCCGGGGCGAGCCGGGATACCAGCGCAGGCCGGCCTCCGGGTTGGCCTCCGCGACCGCCGCCGCCAGGCCCCGGAACGACGGGGGCGGCGCGGGGTCGGCCATCAGCCGCACGACGCCCCCCCGCGCCTCGCCCGACTTGAGCGCCCGGGCGTCCTGAAGGTCGTAGAGGCCGGCCCCGGCGTGGGTGTCCAGCGCCTCCAGCGGAGCGGCGTCGGCCAGGAGCGCGTCGAGCGCCTCCAGCAGCAGCGCATGCTTCAGCACGTCGGCGAAGTTGCCCGCGTGGAAGGCGTGCCGGTAGTTCATCGGGCCGGCCCCTCGTTTGTGCGGCGACGGAAGGAACCGTCGGATAGCGCAGCCATTCCGGCTAGGACAGGTCGAGGGGGATGCGGATGGCAGGCGACCGCGGTATCGACCGGCGCAGGCTTCTCGCCGCCTCCGCCCTGCTGGGCACGGCGGCGGCGTCTCCGGGCGACGCGGTCCCGCCCGCCTCGAAGAGCGAGACGCTCTCGGGCACGATGGCTTGGCAGGCCGGCGCCGCAGCCAACCCGCTGGAAGCCGGGGACCAGGTTTTCCGCTTCTTCGGACCGGACGAGCGGGCCTTCGTCGAGGCCGCCGTGGACCGCATCATCCCGCCCGACCACAACGGTCCCGGCGCCAAGGATGTCGGCGTGGCCCTGTTCCTCGACCGCCAGTTGGGCGGCGACTACGGCAAGGGCGACCACTTCTACCTGCAGGGGCCCTGGCCAGAGGGAAAGAAGGAGCAGGGCTACCAGAGCCGCTACGCGCCGGCCGACCTCTACCGCAAGGCGATCAAGGCGGTGGACGGATACTGCCGCGACAAGCACGGCAAGCTGTTCCGCGACCTGTCCCTCGACCAGCAGGACGCGGTGCTGAAGGCCTGCGAGAGCGGCGACGCCAAGCTCGACGGCGTCAGTTCCAAGACGTGGTTCACGCTGTTCCTGCAGAACGTGCAGGAGGGGTTCTGGTCGGATCCGATCTACGGCGGCAACCGCGACATGGCGGGCTGGAAGATGATCGGCTTTCCCGGTGCGCACTACGACTACAGCGAGTTCGTTGACCAGCACAACGTCGCCTGGCCGCATCCCCCGGTCGGCTTGAAGGGCCGGCGCGACTGGGTCGAGGGCTGATCGGATGGCGCAGAAGCTTCCCAGCGTCGACGCGCTCTTCGTCGGCTTCGGCTGGACGGCCGCCATCGTCGGGCAGGAGCTGGCGGAGGCGGGGCTGAACGTCCTGGCGCTGGAGCGGGGCGACTGGCGCGACACGCCCACCGACTTCGCCACCACCTTCGACCAGGACGAGCTGCGGTACATGTACCGCCACGACCTCTTCATAAACACCAAGCACGACACGCTTACGATCCGCAATGCGCCGAGCGAGACCGCGCTGCCGATGCGGCGGCTGGGCTCCTTCCTGCCGGGGACGGGCGTGGGCGGCTCGGGCGTGCACTGGAACGCGCAGATCTGGCGGTTCCTGCCGTCGGACTTCCAGGCGCTGAGCCATAACAAGGCGCGATACGGCGACGCCTACGTCACCCGCGGCGGCATGACGATCCAGGACTGGGGCGTCACCTACGACGAGCTGGAGCCCTGGTACGACAAGTTCGACCGCCTGTGCGGGACATCGGGCAAGGCCGGCAACCTGAAGGGCGCGATCCAGCCGGGCGGCGACCCCTTCGAGGGACCCAGGTCGGCCGAGTACCCCAACCCGCCGCTCAAGGCGACGCTGCCCATGGCGCTGTTCGACAAAGGCGCCAAGGACGTCGGCTACCATCCCTTCCCGCATCCGGCGGGCAACATGAGCCGGCCCTACACCAACTACCTGGGCGCACAGCTCGGCGCCTGCACCTATTGCGGCTTCTGCGAGAAGTTCGTCTGCGGCAACTACTCCAAGGCCACGGCGCAGACGACGATCCTGCCGATCCTGATGACCAAGCCCAACTTCACCCTGAAGACCGGGGCCGAGGTGCTGAAGGTCAACCTGTCCAGCGACGGAAAGCGCGCGGTCAGCGTCACCTACGTCGACACCAACGGCACCGAGTTCGAGCAGCCGGCGGAGATGATCTTCCTGTCCGCCTACATCCTGAACAACGTGCAGCTGATGCTCGTCTCGGGCATCGGCACGCCCTACAACCCCTCCACGGGCGAGGGGCAGGTCGGGCGGAACTACAGCTACCAGGTCACGTCGTCCGTCGACCTGTTCTTCGATGACAAGCTGATGAACCCCTTCGTGGGGGCGGGGGCGCTGGGACAGGTGGTCAACGACTTCAACGGCGACAACTTCGACCATTCTGGCCTGAACTTCATCGGCGGCGGCGCGATCTGGATGCTGACAACAAACGGCCGCCCGATCCAGACTCACCCCACCCCGGACGGCACGCCGAAGTGGGGGGCCAAGTTCAAGGACGCCGTGGTCAAGAACTACAACAAGAGTTGCACCATCGCCACCCACGGCGGCGTACAGAGCTACCGCAACAACTACCTGGACCTCGATCCCACCTACAAGGACGTCTACGGCCGGCCGCTGTTAAGGATGACGTTCAACTACACCGACAATGAGATCGCGATGTCCAAATACCTGACCGACCGGGCGGTGGACATCGCCAAGGCGATCGGTCCGCGCGAGTCCAAGGCCAACTACCGCAAGGGCGACTGGGATGTCGTGCCTTACCAGACCACGCACAACACGGGCGGCACGATCATGGGGACCGATCCCTCCAACAGCGTCGTCAACAAGCACCTGCAGGTGTGGGGCGTGCCCAACCTATTCGTGCTGGGCGCGGGCGCCTTCCCGCAGAACCCGGGCTACAACCCGACCGCCACGGTCGCGGCGCTGGCCTTCGCCTGCGCCGACGCCATCAGGCGCGACTACCTGAAGAGCCCCGGCGCTCTGATCCAGGCGTGACGGGGATGGCGCGCAGGCTCGGCCGGACCGTCCTCGTCGCCGCCGCCGCCGCGGGCGCGGCGCTCGCCGTCGTCGGCATGCGCGCCGCCGTGAGCCAGACGGTGCGGCTGCCGCAGGGGCATGTCGCTACCGCCGCGCAGTTCCTCGTCGCCCCCCTGCCCGCCGGCGCGAGCGACGAGGCGAGGCGAGGCCGCGACCTGATCGTGCTGGGCGACTGCGTGGCCTGCCACACGCCGGGCGGGCGCCCTCCCTTCTCCGGCGGCCGGGCGATCGGGACGCCGTTCGGAACGATCTACTCCTCCAACCTGACGAGCGACCCGCAGACAGGTGTCGGCGGCTGGACGCCCGACCAGTTCTGGCGCGCCCTGCACGAGGGCAAGGGTGCGCATGGCGAGAACCTCTATCCCGCCTTCCCCTACGCGTGGTTCACCAAGGTGAGCCGCGCCGACAGCGACGCCATGCTGTCCTACCTGAAGACGGTCCCCGCCGTGAACGCGACGCCGCCCAGCAACGCCCTGCCCTTCCCCTTGAACATCCGGTTGGCGGTCTCCGGCTGGAACCTGCTGTTCTTCAAGCCGTCCGCCTGGACGCCGGAGCCGGCGAAGGGCGCGGACTGGAACCGCGGCTCCTACATCGTGAATTCGCTCGGCCACTGCGGCGCCTGCCACACCCCCAAGAACATGCTCGGCGCGGACAAGAAGAACGCAGACCTGCAGGGCGGCGTGCTCGACCACTGGCTTGCCTACAACCTGACCGGCGCTCAGCGCTACGGCCTTGGAAGCTGGAGCCAGGCCGACATCGTGACCTACCTGAAGACCGGCCGCAACGCCCGCGCCCAGGCCACCGGCGCGATGGCGGAGGTCGTGTCGGACTCCACGTCGCTGATGAGCGACGGCGACCTGAACGCAGTGGCCGTCTACCTGAAGAGCCTGCCCGCCTCGCCCGAAGCTGGCGTGCAGGCGGCCGACGCCCGCGCCATGAAGGCGGGCGAGGCGATCTACTTCGACACCTGTACCGGCTGCCACAAGGAGGGCGGCGTCGGCCAGCCGGGCTTCTTCCCGCCGCTCAAGGGCATGGCCGGTCTGCAGAGCCCCGACCCCACCAACGCCGTGCGCGTCATCCTGCAGGGCGCCCGCACCGCGCCCACGCCGACGCACCCGACGCCGCTCTCCATGCCCAGCTTTGCCTGGAAGCTGAACGACGAGCAGGTCGCCGACGTCGCCACCTACGTCCGCAACGCCTGGGGCAACAGCGCCGCGCCGGTGACGCCGAGCCAGGTGGCCAAGCTGCGGCAGGCGCTGCCCTCGCAGGGCCCGCGGGAGCAGCGCTGACGGAATGGCGTTGGCCGAGGATCTCACCAGCGACCAGGTCGCCGAGGCGGTCGGGCTCGTCTACGTCGACGACAGCGAACCGGGGATCACGCGACGCAAGGTCGGCAAGGGCTGGGGCTACACGCTCCCGAACGGCAAGCCGCTGCGCGACGCGGCGGAGATCGAGCGGATCGCCAAGCTCGCCATCCCGCCCGCCTACACCGACGTGTGGATCAGCCCCGATCCGCGCGGCCACATCCAGGCGACGGGCCGCGACGAGCGCGGACGCAAGCAGTACCGCTACCACGCCGATTGGAAGGCCGCCCGCGACGAGACCAAGTTCGCCCGCATGGCCGCCTTCGGCCGCGTGCTCAAGACGATCCGCAAGCGCGTCGACGCCGACCTGCAGAAGCGCGGCCTGCCAAAGGAGAAGGTGCTGGCCGCCGTCGTGCGCCTGCTCGAAACCACCATGATCCGCGTCGGCAACGACGAATACGCCAGGACGAACAAGAGCTTCGGCCTGACAACCATGCGCAACCGCCACGTGGACCTCCACGGCGAGACAGTGGACTTCGAGTTCAGGGGCAAGAGCGGCGTCAAGCACAGGACGGGCGTTCGCGACCGACGGCTGGCGCGCGTCGTGCGCCAGTGTCAGGACGTTCCCGGACAGCGCCTCTTCCAGTACGTCGATCCGCAAGGCGTGCGCCACTCGGTAGAGAGCGCCGACGTCAACGCCTATCTGCAGGAGATCACCGGCGAACACTTCACCGCCAAGGACTTCCGCACGTGGGCGGGCACGGTCGCGGCCGCCAAGGCGCTGTCCATGCAGCCGCCGCCCGAGACGCAGAAGGCCGCCAAGGCGGCCGTGACCCTGTGCGTCAAGGCGACGGCCGGCCTCCTCGGCAACACGCCTGCGGTCTGCCGATCCGCCTACATCCACCCCCAGGTGCTGGCGGCCTTCGCCGAGCGGAGGCTGCCCAAGGCGTTTGCGAAGAAGGAAGGCGAGGCCTACGAACGGGCGGTGATCGCCTTCCTCGACGCCCTCGCCAAGGAGGTGGAGGACCGCACCGGCCTGGACGCGCACGCCCAGGTCGAGGTCTCCAAGCCCTGACTTCCGCCTCCCCGCCAGGAGCCCTCCCATGAAGTACCGCCGCCTCGGCCGCACCGGCCTCTACGTGTCCGAGATGTGCCTCGGAACGATGACCTTCGGCGGCGACGGCTTCTGGAAGGTGGTGGGGCAGCTCGACCAGGAGGCGGCCACCGGCCTCGTGCGCACGGCGCTGGAGCACGGGGTCAACTTCATCGACACCGCCGACGTCTATTCGGAGGGCAGGTCCGAGGAGATCACCGGCCAGGCCATCCGCGACCTCGGGCTGAGGCGGTCGGACGTGGTGGTCGCGACCAAGGTCTACGGCGGCGTCGGCGACAAGCCCAACGACAGGGGCGCCTCGCGCGGCCACATCATGGACGGGGTGAAGCGCAGCCTGGAGCGACTGGGGCTGGACCACATCGACCTCTACCAGATTCACGGCGACGACCGGATCACGCCCGTGGAGGAAACCCTGCGCGCGCTGGACGACCTCGTGCGCGAGGGGCTGGTCCGCTATGTCGGCTGCTCCAACTGGCAGGCGTGGAAGATCGCCAAGGCGCAGGGGATCGCCGACCATCGCGGGCTTTCCCGCTTCGCCATCGTGCAGGCCTACTACACGCTCGCCGGGCGCGATCTGGAGCGCGACATTGTGCCGATGATGCGCGAGGAGGGTATCGGGCTGATGGTCTGGTCGCCGCTGGCGGGCGGGCTCCTCTCCGGGAAGTTCTCCCGCGACGAGGCCGGGCCGGAGGGGTCCCGCCGGGCGCAGTTCGAGTTCCCGCCGGTGAACAAGGACCGCGCGTTCGACATCCTCTCGCAGGCCTCGCAGCGGTTGAACCGCAAGCTG
>CAZZZR010000062.1:0-11292 GCA_964658605.1 uncultured Caulobacter sp.
AACGCCACCCGCGGCGCCGCCATCGCCTGCGCGAGCCGCAGCTCCAGCGGGAAGCGCGCGCGCCCGCCGAGAAGGCGCACCGCGCCCGTCGCGTCGCCCGCCGCCCGCGCCACCGCCGCCTCGAACGCCGCGGGCACCGCGTCGACCAGGGCGCGGGCCTGCTCGGGCGAGGTCGACCAGACGAGGCTCGCGCGGTCGCCGGTCAGCGGCAGCACCGCTAGCGGACCCGTGGGCAGGAACAGCTGGCGCGCGACGCCGTCGTGCGGCCGCTCCAGCGTGACGGTGGCGACCACGCCCTCCTGCCGGTAGCCCCAGCCCAGCTCGCCGATCCCCGCCGCTTCCCGCACGGTGGAGCGCCGCCCCTCGGCTCCGACCGCGACCGACGCCGAGAGGATGCGCCCGTCGTCCAGCGTCGCGTTGACGGTCGCGCCATCGACATTCAAGGTTTTCAGCCTCGAACCGGCGAGCCACGTCACCCCCGCCGCATCCGCCGCGGCGCGCAGCGCCGGACGCAGGTGCGCGCTCTCGACCATCCACGCGAAGGGGCCGCCATCGTCGCCGAGGTCGCCCACGTCGAACCGCACCACCGAACGCAGCGCCCAGGCCGCGGACGAGGCGCTCGCCGCCGGCCCGTCCGACACCGCCATGCCCCGCATCGGCTGCGAGACGGCGCCCAGCCCCTCGACCCCGAGCGACGCCCAAGCGGAGAAGGCGCCGGCGGCCACCGCATAGGCGCGGCCGTCCGCAGGCGCGGGATCGGGCGCGGCGTCCACCAGCGCAACCTCGACGCCTGTGCGGGCGAGCGCGAGGGCGAGGGTCGCGCCCACCGGGCCGCCGCCGACCACCAGCACCTCGACGTTCAGTGTCTCCGCCATGCCGTCAGACGCGCGCGGCGGACGCCGGGGTCAAGGGGAGGGGGGACCGGTCAGGCCGCCTTTTCCAGCGCGTTCTCCCAGCGGCCCTGGCTGGCGAGCGCGTTCATCTTGGCGCGGTGGGCGAAGGCGGCCTGGGCGGCGGCGGTGTTGCCGGGCTTGCCGCCCCAGGCCTTCTGCGGCGCGGCCTGCAGCGCGCGGCCGTAGGAGAAGGTCATCTTCCACGGGAAGCCGCCGATCCGGTTCATGGCGTCGAGGTGGGCGGTGGCCTCCTCGTCCGATTGTCCGCCCGACAGGTAGGCGATGCCCGGCACGGCGCTGGGCACGGTGGCCTTGAGGCAGGCGATGGTTCGGCGCGCGACCTCCTCGACGGGGGCCTGAGTGGCCGAGCCCTTGCCGCTGACGATCATGTTCGGCTTCAGCACCATGCCTTCAAGCGCGACCTTGGCGTCGAACAGTTCGTCGAACACGGTCTTGAGCACGTGGCGCGTGATCTCGTCGCAGCGTGCGATCGAGTGGCCCCCGTCCATCAACACCTCGGGCTCCACGATCGGCACGATGTTCGCCGCCTGGCAGAGAGCGGCGTAGCGGGCCAGCGCGTGGGCGTTGGCCTTGATCGCGCCGGATGTCGGGATGCCGTCCGCGATGTCGATGACGGCGCGCCACTTGGCGAAGCGCGCGCCGCGCTCGTAGTACTTGGCCAGGCGCCCGGCGAGCCGGTCCAAGCCGACGGTGATCGTCTCGCCGGGGAAGTTGGGCAGCGGCTGCACGCCCTCGTCGACCTTGATGCCGGGGATGGAGTCCGCCGCCTCGATCAGCTTCACCAGCGGCGTGCCGTCGGCGGCGTCCTGCCAGATGGTCTCGTCGTAGAGGATGACGCCGGAGACCGACCTCATCGCCTCGGTGGAGCGGAACATCAGCTCGCGGTAGTCGCGGCGGTTGTCCTCGGTGTTGTCCACGCCGATGGCGTCGAAGCGCTTGGCGATGGTGGCGGTGGACTCGTCGGCGGCGAGGATGCCCCGGCCGGGCGCGACCATCTTCTCGGCCACCGCGTTCAGCGCGCTCACGTCCGTCATCGTCGTCCCTCGTCCGTCATCGAAGCCGCGGACGCATCCCCGCGCGGGCTCCCGCTTGCAAGATAGCGGCCGTGTGCGACGGCCGCGCGCCGGTCAGGCGGCGGCCCCGTGCGCCGCCTGCAGCCGCGCCACCAGCGCCGCGTGCTGGTCCCACAGCGCCTGGGGCAGGTGCGCGCCGAAGCGGTCGTAGGCGGCGGGCGTCAGCGCCGCCTCCTCCTTCCACACCGAGACGTCGACCCGGGTCAAGACGTCGAGGTCGTGTGCGGGCAGGTCCAGCCCCGAGACGTCGAGCGCGTCCGGCGCCGGGGTGCGGCCGATGGGGGTATCCACCGCCTCGGCGCGACCCTCCAGCCGCTCGACGATCCACTTCAGCACCCGGCTGTTCTCGCCGTAGCCCGGCCACAGGTAGCGGCCGTCCAGCCCCTTCCTGAACCAGTTGACGAAGAAGATGCGCGGCAGGTTGGTCGCCTCGGCGCGCTCGCCCAGAGCCAGCCAGTGCCGGAAGTAGTCGCCCATGTTGTAGCCGCAGAAGGGCAGCATGGCGAAGGGATCGCGCCGCAGCTCCCCGATCGCGCCCTCGGCCGCCGCCGTGCCTTCCGACGCGACGTTGGAGGCGAGGTAGACCCCCTGCCCCCAGTCGTAGGCCTCCGTCACCAGCGGCACGGCGGTGGCGCGGCGGCCGCCGAACAGGAAGGCGGAGATCGGCACCCCTTCCGGCGCGTCGAACTCCGGCGCGATGATCGGGCACTGGTCGGCGGGGCAGGTGAAGCGGGCGTTCGGGTGGGCGGCGGGGGTGGCGTTCCCGGGCGTCCAGCGATGGCCGCGCCAGTCGGTCAGCGTCGTAGGCGGAGCCTCGGTCAGCCCCTCCCACCACACGTCGCCGTCGTCGGTGAGGGCGACGTTGGTGAAGATGCTGTTGGCGCGGCAGGCCTCGATGGCGTTGCGGTTGGTGGCCAGCCCCGTGCCGGGCGCCACGCCGAAGAAGCCGGCCTCCGGGTTGATGGCGTAGAGCCGGCCGTCTTCGCCCAGCTTCATCCAGGCGATGTCGTCGCCCACGCACTCGGCCTTCCAGCCGGGGAGGGTGGGTTGCAGCATGGCGAGGTTGGTCTTGCCGCAGGCGCTGGGGAAGGCGGCGGCGAGGTAGTGCGTGCGCTGTTCCGGCGATGTCAGCTTCAGGATCAGCATGTGCTCGGCCAGCCAGCCGCCGTCGCGCGCCATCACGCTGGCGATGCGCAGCGCGAAGCACTTCTTGCCCAGGAGCGCATTGCCGCCGTAGCCCGACCCATAGCTCCAGATCTCCCGGCTTTCGGGAAATTGGACGATGTATTTGGTCGGATTGCAGGGCCAGGCGACGTCCGCCTCCCCCGGCGCCAGCGGGCGACCGACGCTGTGGACCGCCGGCACGAACTCGCCGTCGTCGCCCAGCGCCTCCAGCGCCGCCGTCCCCATCCGCGTCATGATCCGCATGGAGGCGACGACGTAGGGGCTGTCGGTGATCTCCACGCCCAGCGCGCTCATGGGCGAGCCCAGGGGGCCCATGCAAAAGGGCACGACATACATCGTGCGCCCGCGCATGGCGCCGCGGAACAGCCCCGTCAGCGTCGCGCGCATCACCGAAGGTTCGGCCCAGTTGTTGGTGGGACCGGCGTCGTCCGGCTGTTCGGTGCAGATGAAGGTGCGGTTCTCCACCCGCGCCACGTCGGACGCGTCGGAGCGGGCGTAGAAGCTGTTCGGCCGCTTTACGGGGTCGAGCCGGGTGAAGGTCCCGGCCTCCACCAGCGCATCCGTCACGGCAGTCCACTCGGCGTCCGAGCCGTCGCACCAGTGGATCGCATCGGGCTCGACGAGGGAGGCTATCTCGGCCACCCAGGCGATCAGGCGGGAATGGCGGGTGGGCGGAGCCGCGCCAGCGGCCACGGGAGAGGGGACGCCGCTGCGGCCGACGCTGTCGAAACCCATTCGTTAATTCCCCGGCGCCGCCCAGACTTGAACGTCGTTCAGCCTGCGACGATCCTCGTCTGTCAAGGGTCTGTCATGTTGGCGAAGCGACCTGGGCGGGCGATGAAATCGTCCACCGGCTTGGCGCGTAGGATTTGCTGCCGTTAACCGCGCCAGGTTTGCAATTTCTTGCCTGCCGACCTCAAGCGGCCGGCGACGCGGCGGCCATATAGATCGGCTTGATGGAAGCGCTTGTTCCCATCGGGCGCTCCCCCTAGGTCTCCGCCATGTCGCTCCCCACGCTGCGTCAGCTCCAGTACCTGAAGCTCCTGCGCGAGTACGGCTCGTTCAGCCGTGCGGCGGAGGCGGCGCACGTCACCCAGCCCACGCTCTCGGCCGGCATCCAGGAGCTGGAGCGGGCGCTGGGCGGTCCGGTGGTGGAGCGCGGACGGGCCGGCGCCATCGTCACGCCCGTGGGCGCGGAGGCCGCCGACCGCGCGGAGGACATCCTGGCCCGCGCGGAGGACCTGGTGCAGGCGGCCCGCAGCGCCGGGCGCCCCCTGTCCGGACGCTTTCGCTTGGGCGTGATCCCGACCATCGCGCCCTATCTCCTTCCGCGGGCGCTGCCGGCGCTGCGCGACCGCTACCGCGACCTGCGGCTGTTCCTGCGCGAGGACGTCACGCCCCGGCTGATCGCCGCCCTGCGCGGCGGGTCGCTCGACGCGGCGCTGATCGCGCTCCCCTACGAGACGCAGGGGCTGGAGACGGCGCGCGTGGGACGCGACGAACTCCTGGCGGCGACGCCGGTCGACCATCCCCTGGCGCGCGGCGCCGAGGTGGAGGCGGAGGCGCTGGCGTCCGCCGACCTGATCCTCCTGGAGGACGGGCATTGCCTGCGCGACCACGCCCTGGCCGCCTGCCGCGTCGATGGCACGCCCGACCGCGCCCGCGAGGCCGAGGGGTTCGCCGCCACCTCGCTCGGCACGCTGGTGCAGATGGTGGGCTCCGGCCTGGGCGTCAGCCTGGTGCCGGCCATGGCGGTGGAGGCGGGACTGACGGACGCGGCGGCCGTCAGCGTGCGCCCGCTCGCCGACCGGCCCGCGGCGCGCGAGATCGTGGTGGCCTGGCGGCGAGGATCGAGCCGAGGCGGCGAGGCGCGGCTGCTGGCGGAGGCGCTGCGGGACGTCTGAGGCGAGGGCCGCGCGCGACTGGCGCCGCACCGTCGCCGCCGCTACATGCGCGCCATGGCCTTCCGCCTCGAGCACCGCATCGGCGTCGCCGCCCCCGCCTCCGTCATCTGGGATCTGATCGCCGACCTGCCGGGCTGGTCGCGCTGGAACCCGCTCTATCCCGACGCGAAGGGCGTGCTGGGGTTCGGCGAGACCCTGACGCTCGAGCTCGCGCTGCCCGGCCGCAAGCGCGAGACGATCCGGCCGGTCGTGGCCGACTGGACCCCGGGCAGCCTCCTGCACTGGAACCTCAAGGCGCTGGGCGGCTTGGTGCGGACCACCCGCTACCTCGAACTAGAGGTGCTGACCGACACGGGCTGCATCTTCTCCAACGGCGAGATCTTTGAGGGGCTGGGCTCTCGCTACCTGCCGTCGGCTTTGCGCCGGAGCGTGCGACAGGGGTTCGCCGACATGGGGGAGGCGGTGAAGCGCGAGGCGGAGGCGCGGTCCGCCGCGGCCGCGTGATCCGGTGCTCGACGACCTCTACTCCGCCCGCCTGCTGACCCTGGCCGCGAACCTGCCCCACGCGGGGCGGCTGGCCGCGCCTGACGCGAGCGTGGAGCGCACCTCCAAGCTGTGCGGCAGCCGCGTGGTCGTGGACGTGGTCATGCGCGATGGGCGGGTCGCGGAGTTCGCGCAGGACGTGCAGGCTTGCGCGCTCGGTCAGGCGGCGGCGGGGGTGCTGGGCGAGGCGGTGCTGGGCGCCACGGTTGAGGAGTTGGAGACGGCGCGCGACGGGCTGGCGGCCATGCTATCGGGGGGTGGGGCTGCGCCCGAGGGACGCTTCGCGGGGCTCGCCGCCCTGGCTCCGATCCGCGACTATCCCGCCCGCCACGCCTCCACCCGGCTGGCGTTCGAGGCGGCGGCTCAGGCGGCGCGCGAGGCCGAGCGCGGCTGACAAGGGCCCGAACCGCCACGCCCGCCGTTCGCCTGCCGGGCGAGCGGCTCGGCCGGGTGGCGCGACAGCCTGCCGCATGTTAGGCCGCCCGAGGGCCGCATTCGGGCGGTAGCGCCAGAGGAGACAGCGCTGTGCCAGGGCTGTGGCCCCGCGCCGTGAACGCGGCGCTCCGGACCTGGAAGGCGACGCTCTCGCCCCTGCTCGGCCCCGCCTGCCGCTTCTCCCCGACCTGCTCGGAGTACGCGGCGCAGGCGCTGGTGGAGCACGGCCCGCTCTCGGGCGGCTGGCTGACGGCGAGGCGGCTGTGCCGCTGCCGCCCCGGCGGCGGCTCCGGCTACGACCCCGTCCCGCCCCGGCGCGACGGCTAAAAGTGCGTGTGAAGGTTCTTGGCGATGGCTTCGATGATCGAGCTCAGCTTCCCCGACGGCGCCGCGCGTGAGTTCCCGGCCGGGACCACCGGGCGCGAGGTCGCGGCCTCGATCTCGCCGTCGCTGGCCAAGAAGGCGGTGATCCTGACGCTGGACGGCAAGCTCTTCGACTACGACCGGCCGATCGAGCAGGGCGGCGCGATCGCCTTCCTGATGCGCGACGACCCGGCCGTGCTGGCGGTGATCCGCCACGACGCCAGCCACGTGATGGCCGAGGCGGTGCAGGAGCTCTTCCCCGGCACGCAGGTGACCATCGGTCCCGCGATCGAAGACGGGTTCTACTACGACTTCGCCCGCGACGAGCCGTTCAGCCTCGACGACCTGCCGAAGATCGAGGCGAGGATGCGCGAGATCGTGCAGCGCGGCGAACGGCTGGTGCGCGAGGTCATGCCCCGCGACGCCGCCATCGCCGAGTTCGAGCGGATGGGCGAGCACTACAAGGCCGAGATCATCCGCGACCTGCCCGAGAGCGAGACGATCACCGTCTACCACCAGGGCGCCTGGAAAGACCTGTGCCGCGGGCCGCACCTGCCCTCCACCCGCTTCGTCGGCGACGCCTTCAAGCTGACGAAGCTCGCGGGCGCCTACTGGCGGGGCGACCACAGGAACGCCCAGCTGCAGCGCATCTACGGCACGGCCTGGGCGACCAGAGCGGACCTCGACGCCTATCTCCAGCGGATCGAGGAGGCGGAGAAGCGCGACCATCGCAAGGTCGGCAAGGCGATGGACCTCTTCCACATGCAGGAGGAGGGCCGCGGCATGGTGTTCTGGCACCGGAAGGGCTGGACGCTGTGGCGCACGCTGGAGGCCTATATGCGCCGCCGGCTGGACGAGGCCGACTACCAGGAGGTGAAGACGCCCCAGGTGCTCGACCGCGCCTTCTGGGAGGCGTCGGGCCACTGGGAAAAGTACCGCCCCAACATGTTCGTCTGCGAGACGGTGGAGGGCGAGGAGCTGTCGCTCAAGCCGATGAACTGCCCCGGCCACGTGCAGGTGTTCAAGCAGGGCCAGAAGTCCTATCGCGACCTGCCGCTGCGCATGGCCGAGTTCGGCGCCTGCCACCGCTACGAGCCCTCCGGCGCCCTGCACGGCCTCATGCGCGTGCGCGGCTTCACGCAGGACGACGCGCACATCTTCTGCCGCGAGGACCAGATCGTGGAGGAGACGGAGAAGTTCGTCCGCCTGACGCGCTCGATCCACGGCGACCTCGGGCTGCACACCCACCACGTGGCGCTGGCCACGCGCCCGCCCGTGCGCGCCGGCTCCGACGCCTTCTGGGACAAGGCCGAGGCCATGCTGCTCGACGCGAGCCGCAAGGCGGGGGTGGAGCCGGTGATCGCCGAGGGCGACGGCGCCTTCTACGCCCCCAAGCTCGACTTCATCGTCAAGGACGCCATCGGCCGCGAGTGGACCTGCGGCACGCTGCAGCTCGACTACGTGCTGCCGGAGCGGCTCGACGCCGAATACGTGGCGGAGGACGGCTCCAAGCAGCGCCCGGTCATGCTGCACCGCGCGATCCTCGGCAGCTTCGAGCGCTTCCTGGGCATCCTGATCGAGAACTACGCGGGCGCCTTCCCCCTATGGCTCGCGCCGGTGCAGGTCGTGGTGGCGACCATCACAAATGATGCGGACGACTACGCCCGCACGGTGAAAGCTGCGCTCGAGGCGAAGGGCCTCCGAGTCGAGCTCGACGTGCGCAACGAGAAGATCAACTACAAGGTGCGCGAGCACAGCCTCGCCAAGACGCCGGTTCTGGCGGTCGTCGGCCGTCGCGAGGCTGAGACGGGCCATGTCGCCCTGCGCCGCCTGGGCTCCGACCGCCAGCAGGTGCTGGCGTTGGCGGACGCCGCGGCGATCCTGGCGCAGGAGGCCCTGGCCCCCGACCTGGCCCGCGCCGCTCGGCCGCCTGTCGCCGATCCGACCCCGCCGTCCCCCCCGCCGACGTCCGCCCACCCGGTGGAAGCGGCGGTGGCGGCATGACCTCGGCGCTGATCCAGCCCCTGCGGGGCGGCCTCGTCGAGAGCGCCAGGCGCGTCTCCCACCTGATCGACCTCTCGATCACCGTCATCATGGTGGTCTACCGGACCGGGAACGCCCTGCCCGAGAGCCTGGCTAGGGTCGTGCAGGACCCGGAGGTCGACGAGTTCATCGTCGTCGACAACGGATCCACGCCCGAGGAGGCGGCGGCGATCGACGCGGCGGTGGCGTCCGACACCCGCATCACCCTCCTGCGCGGGCAGGGCAACGTCGGCTTCGCCCGCGGCGCGAACATGGGGGCGCAGGCCGCGCACGGCGAGACGCTGGTGTTCCTGAACCCCGACGCCTTCCTGGAGCGTGGGTGCGCGGGCGTGCTGGCCGAGACGCTGGCGGGCCGCCCTGCGCCCTGCCTGGTCGGCGCCCGCGTCCTCAACCCCGACGGGCACGAGCAGCGCGGCGCGCGCCGGGGCGAGGTGACGCCTGTCACCACCCTCCTCAGCCTCACCCGGCTGGCGCGGTTCGCCCCGTTCCGCCGCTTCGAGATCCACCACGAGGACGACGCCGCGCCCGACGCCGCCGTCCCTGTCCCGACCATCTCCGGCGCCTGCTTCGCCATGCGCCGGTTCGACTTCGTGGAACTCGGCGGCTTCGACACGGGCTACTTCCTGCACGTGGAGGACGTGGACCTGTGCTGGCGTGTCCGCGGCTCCGGCGGCGAGGTTCTGTTCCAGCCTCGCGCGCAGGTCGTGCACCTGGGCTCGACCTCCAAGACCCACCCGATGAAGGTGGAGTTCCACAAGGGCGTGGGTCTGGCCCGCTACTTCCGCAAGCGCGCCGACACGCCGGGACGCCGTATCCTGGCGCACGTGCTGGCGCTGCCGATCATCGCGGTTTCGGTGATCCGCCCCCTCCTGCGCCGCTTCGGCGGCCACAGCTGGCTGCGCTGAGGTCGGCGCAAGGACGTACGGCCTCTCCCTATCCTGCGGCAAACCCGCTATCTGCCGCCCCCCATGTCCGCTTTCCCGCCCCTCGAGCCGCCGCAGGTCGCCGTCGTCGTGCCCGTGTTCAACGAGGAGGGCGCCGCCGTCCCCCTCGCGCGGGAGATCGCAGCCGCCTTCGCCGGCCAGGCGGTGGAGATCCTGTTCGTGGACGATGCGAGCACCGACGCCACCCGAACGTCGCTCCTCGCCGCGCGCGCGGACATCCCGGGCCTGAGGGTGGTGGCCCACGCGACCAACGCGGGGCAGAGCCGCGCCGTGCAGACCGGCGTGCGCGCCGCCCGCGCCGACCTAGTCGTTACGATGGATGGGGACGGCCAGAACGACCCCGCCGACGCGCCCCGCCTTGTGGCGCGCCTGCGATCACGCCCCGACGTGGCGCTCGTGGCGGGCCGCCGGGTGGGGCGCCGCGATCCCGCCGCCAAGCTCTGGGCCTCACGCATCGCCAACGGCGTCCGCGCCCGGCTGCTCCGCGACGGGGCGCAGGACACGGCGTGCGGCCTCAAGGCGTTCCGCCGCCAGGCCTTCCTCGACCTTCCCTACTTCGACCACATGCACCGCTACCTGCCGGCCTTGATGCGGCGGGACGGGCAGGGCGTGGCGTTCGAGGACGTCGGCCACCGGCCGCGCGTGACCGGGCGTTCCAAATACACCAACCTCGGGCGGCTGGCGGACGCCGCGACCGACCTCGCAGGCGTCGTCTGGCTGCTCTCCCGCGGCCGCGGGCCTGGGACCATCGAGGAGCCCTGAGCGCGGGGCGGGCTGTGGCTGAAATGTCGCATCGCGCGGCCAGCTCGCCTTGCTGAACCGCTCAGACGAAACAACCGTCGCGCGCCTGCATTGTGGCCATGCGAGGATACGGAGATGCGTGGTGGTGAAGACCGCCCACGTTCCCTGCATCCGGACAAGGATGGCGACGCAGCTCTTTTAGGGGTTTGCGAACCTTTCCAAACAAACTTCCCGTGTGGCGCTCGCGACACTTCCGCGCATCGCCCCGCTTGGTATATGTGGCCGTGACCCGAGGGTTCGGTCGCTGAGGGCAGAAGAGGGCTCTATATGAAACTGTATCTCCTGGCGGGGGCTGCTTTGGCGGCGATCGCCGCGGCCCCTGCGGCTCAGGCCGCTCAGCCAAACGGCTTCTACGCCGCCATCGATGCGGGCGCGCACGAGCTGACCAACGGCGGGGTGCACACGCTCTCGTCGGGCAACGCCGCCGACGCCGCGCCTTACGGCTACAAGTTCTCCGTCGACCAGCCCGCCTTCGTGGGCTTCGCGCGCCTCGGCTACCAGTTCACCCCCCACGTCCGGGTCGAGCTCGAGGGCGGCTACCGCGACGGCGACCTCACCTCGGTCCGCGGCTCGTCCGACCGCGCCCAGCCCTACGCGCTCTGCTCGCCGGGCGTGATCCGCACCGTCGCGGCCCCGTCCTGCGGCAAGCCGGACGGCAGCATGCATAACTGGTCGGTGATGGCCAACGCCATCTACGACATCCTGCCCGACAGCAAGATCGACCCCTTCGTCGGCGTCGGCGTCGGCGTTATGAACACCCAACTCAAGGTGAACGGTCAATTCAGCGGCGTTCCGGGTGCGATCACGGCCGCCAACCCGGCCATCCAGAACCTGGCGATCGACGACGACGACACCTCGATCGCATGGCAGGGCCTGGCCGGCCTGAGCTATCACGCCACGCACCGCCTGTCGGTGGACCTGACCTACCGCTACATCGGCACCGCAGACCAGCGCTGGACGTCGACGGGCTCCGCGGCGATCCAGCCCGGCAGCTTCGTCGGCAAGTTCTACGACCAGTCGGTGACGGTCGGCCTGCGGTACAACTTCGGCCCGGACGCGGCTCCCCCGCCGCCGCCGCCTCCCCCGC